>JABFSD010000434.1 GCA_013140935.1 Acidobacteriota bacterium | reverse complement strand
GTTCCTTAAACCCCTATCCGTCGTGCTTTCTCCCGTACATGGTGATTTGAATAGTAACAACGTATTGCTGTGGCAGAAAGGTAGACATCCTTTTTTTATAGATTTCCCTTTCTTCCAAGAGCAAGGACACGCATTGCAAGATTTAGCGCGCCTTGAAGCGGAAGTAAAATTTGCCCTGATGGATCGGCAACTTGAGAGTCCAGCAGACAAACTGCTCGCGTTTGATCATACTCATTCGCAATTGAAACTGTGGATGCACTTTGAAGATTGCCTAATTCACACTGACTGGCGTGTCCAAAAGGTGCTACAACACGAACCAGCTTACCATGACAATGTTAAGCACCATCATGAGTTAGTAAGGTTCATTCGACAACAAGCTGAAGAAGTGCAGCGGCAGCCAGATTCTGCTGTTGTACGCCCAAAGTTTGAAGTTGAATATTTCCCGGCGCTGTTATTCCATACGTTGCGCGCCATAAGTTACGACTCACTATCATTATTTAAACGTTTGCTGGCTGTTTATAGCGCCAGCAAACTATTAACGCGCCTCTATCATCTATCGCCTTGATTGCAGCAGTCGCACGACTAGGCCATTGAATGACAGCTTCAGAGGCTTTAGCCGCAACCGGTCAAGAGGTGACGACGATGAACAGTTATTTAGCCTTTCTCCCTAGTGGGATTGAACAATACTCAGGCAATGCCGAAAGAGACGGTAAACAACTGGCTCTCGGCTGTATCGAGCGGCTCAGCCGTTTGAATGATCCTGCGCAATTCCCCCCCCAATTATTGATCTTACTGACTACTCCGGCTTATCTGGATCGGTCGCGCATGCGTAAGCTGTTGAACGGGGTCAGCCACAGTTTTGAAAAAGCGGACTACCCAGCCGTGCCGCTGCTAGGTTGCAGCACGGCGGCGGTCTTTTTCCAACGTCGCCCTTATGACAAAGGGGCGCTGCTGATTTGCCTGGCCTCGCGTCTATTGGAAGCTCAAGTCGCAATCGGCAGGCAAGCTACTCAGCACCCTGAAGCCGCCATTGATGAATTGCTTGCCGAACTCAAGTTGCACGCCGAAGGCGAAGACCTCAACCCTTTTGCCAATCGCACGCTTATTACCTTTTTCCCCGGCTTCGATCAAAAACAATACCCAGCTCCCGCAATTCATCAAATTTTGCGCAACAAGCTGCGCGCGCGCGTACCTATTTTCGGGGGCGTTGCCTCTGCCGATGACCCGGAGCGCATTCATTCAGGCTTAGTCTTCACAGACGAGGAGGTGCATTACCATGCGTTAGTCGCGGCCAGCGTGACGAGCGGCACACCATTTGGTTTTAGTCTCAGCCACGGGCTAACTTTAACCAATCGCCTCCTGCGTGTCGCCCAATTTTCCGCTGAAGCAAAATTGATATACAGCTTTCACGAAGGCGAAGGCGATGCTGCCACCGTGTTGAAAGAAGAACAAAAGCGCAGTGGGCATTCCGTCGTTTTGCTGGCAGACGTCTCACTGGGCGGGCATCCGGCTGTGGATACGCCGAAGCTCGCCGATGACGGGCGCGCTTTGCGAATGACAATGGAGTTAGACAAAGACACCACGTTCAAAGTGATGCGTACTGAAGCAGCCGCGATCCAGAGTGCCATCGGCGAAGGCATCAAGAGTGCCGCAGCCGTTGCACGCACGGAGAACCCGGTAGGCTGTCTCGCTTTCAAATGTCGCGAATTGTGGCGCAACCAGACGAAGGTCGGACTTGATTTCGAAGCGGAATTTATCGCAATGGAGGCGGAACTCAACGCTCGACGTCCTGCTGAGGCCAATGCTTACGTCGGCGCTTTTTTTGATGGTGAGGCGGGCGTAGATAGCGATGGCCGTTCGGTACTACGCAATTGGAGTACATCACTGATGCTGTTGGGCGACGAACTACGTGACCGTACGCCTACGATTCGTGGATTCAACCATCTGGGTGAATTGGCCTTAGCGCCTTTGGCAGAACCGGAAGAAACCATGGAGCGGTTGCTGGAGTTGCTTTACGACATTGGTTATCCAGGAGCGATGCTTTCGTTCTGGTTGCCGAACGAACAGGAAGAAATGATCGTTGCTAAAGCCGCCATTGGCGCTCGTTATCAGCAACTCAAATTGAATACGTGCATTTCCATAGGCAGCGATGCCATGCTCGCGCATGTGGCGCGCTCGCGCATGCCGCGCTTTGTGCGCGATGTAAGTGAGTTGCCGGAAACCGACCAAATGGCGGCTAAACAAGCGGGGTTGATGAGTCAGTATTTCATTCCCTTGCAGAATCTCGACGGCAAGGTCAACGCCATTCTACAGATTGATCTGGGCGATATGCGGCACAAAGAACGGCTGCATCTGCCGGAACAACAGGCACTCGACAAGATTGGAGCTATCGTTAGTTCACTTTTGCATCGCTGCTTCAGCGGGTATGAAAGCCGCATCATTTTGGCACTTGATGAGGCAATGCCTGAATGCGCTGCCTCTGACACATTGCATCAGGGCTTGCAAAAATATTTAGAATGCGCGCTTAAGATTTTTGGTTTAACGGAGGGTCACATCCGACTGGCACATCCCGAAACGTATTCATTGGAATTGATTGTGGGTGTTGGGCCGCATTATGAACAACTCAAAAGAGGACACCGCACGATTGATGTGGGTGATCCGATGCCGAATACACGTGCCTTCCGCGAAGAGGAAATTGCTGTCGTTAACGACGCTCCTTACAACAGCTTACATCGTGGATTGATAAACCGGTTATCGGCAGATGCCGAGTTGCAGCAGTCTCTCCAGAAGCTCGGTTCTTATCTGATCACACATTTTGGTCGCACAGGGCAGGATCGTGGTCTGGTCGTGTTTACTGCCAATCAACCCTGGCTATTTCATTGGTTTCATCGGCGTGCCATTGGGGCGTTCGGCCAGCGAATTGCCTCTCTCATAGACCATCTAAAACAAAAACACAGTCGCCACTTCCTACAAATGCTCAATCCGATGCTTTCTGAAAGACGCGCTCCTAGTGAGGTGGGCGAAAGCCTGCAAAGCGCCGTCCGACGCTTTGCATCGTTGATGAACGCAGAAGTTGCTGCATTGTATCTGTGGGACGAAGAGCGCGAGCTTCACATCGTGCGAGCACAATACGGTTGGCGGCAGCCAGAATGGGTGAATGCGGCGCATTACCGTAAAGGTGACGTGTGGATGGGATCAATTGCTTTGGCTGGCACACCGCGACACATACCCGATTTGAATACTTATTTCGAAGACCAACACTACGACGAGGGCGGGCGTTACAGCCAACAGATCTACGGACAGGAACTAAATAAATCCTATCAACTTGAAGCAATCGGATTGCCGCTGCGCAGCTTTGAGCGGCCAATCGGCACGTTAATGATGTATCGCCAGATTAGAGAGCGTGAGAGCGTCAGTGGCTTTCTTACCACGGATGCGAAGCTATTGATGGAAGGCGGGGACTATCTCGCGAATCTGGTTGAGGTATTGCAACTGCATCGGCGGCAACGGCATGAAGCCAAAGAATTGCATCGCTTGCGCGAGTTACAAAAAGCCTGCGCCGCGTTGACCGACACGCTACGGCTGGGCGAACACCTTTGTCGTGAGGCGCACCGCCTTTATCAGGCTGACCGTTGCGATTTTTACGTCACCGATAGACAAGCTGCTCAACCTAAGCTGATTTGGCGAGCAGGCTTCACGCGAAACGCGGCGGGCGAAGCGGAAGCACACACTGCCACAACAGTATTGCCTCAAGCCGTATTAATGACAGCCGCCGCCAACCAGAGCGAGCAAAAAAAGCCTAAGATATGGCGTCGCGCCTTATCTTCCACCATGTCTTTGGACGTGAAAACCGCTGCGACCGCTGGTGCAATCGAGCGTATCTGTCTACCGCTTGTGTGGGAAGCGCGCTTGATCGGTGTATTGGATTTACAATGGGAAGCGACGCCCGAACGAGCAGACGACTTGCGTTTCGATACGCAACATTTGCTCTTTGCCGGTGAACTCATTGGTGTGACTTACGGGCGTTGGCAAGCAAGGCAATCGCTCCGTGAAGGGTTGCGGCGCGAAGCCATCATTCACGAAAACCAAACACAAATGATGCTTGGTGAAATAGATGAGCAAAGTGAAAATGCCGTTACCGCCGCCAATGCTTTTGTCCTGCAAACCGCGCATAGGATGGGGAACGGCATTCAAGAACTTTACAGTGGTTTACAGCTAATCCAGCTAGCGAGTAACGAAGTTGAACGCCGCCTGTCACTCCAATCCTGCGAAAAACAGTTGCTGGAGCTAGGGAAACTCCTCAAGACGACACAGGCAGAAGGGCTAAGGCTTTTAGAAGGTTCAGGTGGTTTTCCCCGTACTACAAATATCAGTTGTTTTTTACGCGAATTAGTTGAAGGAGCCTATCAAAGACTCATCAACGCGCGGGCACATAATCTTGATTTGCAATGGCAGATGGAAATTGGTGAGGAACAAGTGAAAATCAATAGCCAACCACTGGTGCAAGAAGCAATCTTTAATTTGCTCAATAACGCCGTAGCCGCAATGCAGGAAAGCCCTGTGCGTAGATTGCACGTCAACTCACACGAGGACGGCAATAAAGTTTTGTTAGTGATAGAAGACACCGGAAAAGGCATGACGATGGAACAACACCAGGCTGCACTAACAGGCGCAATTACTACGCAGCAAGACAAGGGCTTAGGGGTTTTGATTTCGCGTCTCGCATTCAACCTACAGGGCGGCGATCTGGATTACAGAATCTTACCGACAGGCACAGTGGCGTTAGTAACGTTACCGCTCGCATATAAGAACTAAAAAATAATGAGTACCACCTCCTTATTCATCGAACTCCTAATCACCGGCGTACAAGCCGGTCTATGGATCGGCTTACTCGTGCTTACCCTATTGGGTTTCGATTGGGTCAATTTGGAGCGGTTGAAAGGGTTCGAAGCATTTTTGGCGGCATTGGCGTTGGCGGTGATTTATCCGTTGGGCGTACTGGTTGATTATTTGGCGGATGAGTTATTCAGGAAGTGGGATTTACGGCTGCGTGTGAAGCATAAAATTGACTCGGAGCAATCCGTCTGGCCTTTGTTGATGCGCATCACCAATGTCGCGCTCACGGCACAATTGAGTTACATCAGAAACCGTATTCGTATTTGCCGTTCATCGGCGCTTAATTTTGGGTTGCTCACGCTCATGGGAACGGCGCTGATTGGGTTCAGATGTCGCACGAAACCTGGCTTCCCGTTTTGGCCTGCGCTGTGGTTGGAAATTCTGGTCGGAATCGGGTTGACGACTCTGGCTACGTTGGCCTGGCATCGTTTGACGCGCTCCTTTTACAAGTTGGTCAACCATGGGCTGGAAGACAAGGCCGCCGCAGCCCGCCAGTCGTTTAGTTAGCGTTTCTGCCACCGCGTAACTTTCCTATCTTGCAAAGACTGCCGACTCACACCACAATCCGCGCACTTTCATCTGGTGCCTTCCCGAACCTCATGTTCCGTCTTATTCGCGCAGGCGTGCTGCTTGGCATTCTTCTGACCTTTTTCCCTCCGCTCGCGGCGGCACAATATCGGCCCGCTTATCGCCCTGCTTATCGTATTGACTCGTGGACGATTAACAACGGCTTGCCGCAAAACGGCGTACATTCGCTGTGGCAAACGCGCGATGGCTATTTGTGGATGACGACCGTGGCGGGATTGGTGCGTTTTGACGGCGTACGCTTCACCGTGTTTGACCGCAGTACAGTCAAAGCACTGACGAGTGACCGTTTTGATTGTCTT
>JABFSD010000167.1 GCA_013140935.1 Acidobacteriota bacterium | reverse complement strand
GCCCACTTTGCGCCTGTTCGTAATTCGCCCTCTCGTAGCTTGTTAGATTGCGGCGATAAAGCAACGAACCGCGTTCGGCGTCTACGACGATCAAATAAACATCCGGCGCATCGCGCAACCACAGGGTCATCTGCCACGCGAGTCGCGTGTGGTCATCGGTGAGGGGGAAGTAAACCAGCTCCGGCGTAACGTCGCGGGTGTATTGGTTGGCTTGCGCGTAATCGCCCGCGATACGCAGGGCTTGTGGGGCCGTGAGTGTCGGTTCCGTGGCGTTGACAGTTTCCGCCAAGCGATTTGTCAACGTGCTGCTCGCGGCCATGACTTCGCCGTTTCGTGCGATGTGCGCGGTGAATTCACCTTCGAATACGGGAATGCCGCGATGCGCTTGTTGCAACGTCACGTGTGTGAGTCCGTTGTGATCGGTGCGATATTCGCGGGCGACGGTGAGGGCGTTAACGTCTGCGGCGGTTAAGCGCAAGGGCGTGGCGTAACTTTGCGCAAAGCGGCGCGCTATCACGTTCGGCGCTGCTGTGCTAGTGGGTGAAAGCGGTCTTTGCAGTCCCCACAATTTCGGCGCGTCTGGCGCTGGTTCGGCGCGATTGATGGACTGGTTGCGCAAGTCGAAATCAGGCAAGGGCGACGCAGTTTCGCGGGGCTTCGTTTGTGTTTGGGCTGAAGGCGCGCTGTGCCATACACCAAGCCACACGAGCAAAGCGAGCATACTCAACCAATAAAAATTACGTTGCTTCATAAAATTTGGGCTAGACATCGTTCAGAGCGTAACGCCCGTTGTGTCAGCGTTCGATGGGTTGCGAAGGTTAAACCGCGACATCACCGACACGCAGTCCAACTTTTGCCAGAGTGGAATTAGCTCGTCAAACAAGAGAAGTGGGTTGTGATTCGTTGAGGATGGCCGAAAAAGAAAAAGTGTAGGGTGGGTTACCAACCCGCCCTACACTTTTTCTGAGAAGCGTACTTTTAGCCTGTCACGCTAGAAGTGAATGCGGATCCCGAATTCAATCTGGCGCGGCGTATTGTCTTGCCCGTTGATGTAACCGAAGGTTTGCGGACTGTCCAAATTCATTGCCGGAGCGGCAGGTTGGAATTTGTTCAGCACGTTGGCGAACTGCGCGAGGAAGCTGATGCCGACGCGCTCGGTGACTTTGAAATCCTTCGAGACGCTCAGATCGAGATTCCACGTGGGCATGCCGCGCAACACGCCGTTGCCGCCGCCGCGTTGGTCGAGGCCCAGAATCAAACGCCGGAAGGAGTTATAAACCGCTTCCGGGTTTTCAAACATATTGATGCCTGAACCATTGTTGGCGGCGTTGGTGTTGCGTCCCACCGTCCCGCTGTAGCTTTGGTTGTAATAGGACGAATTGCCCGCGTTGTATTTGCCTACGAACACGGCGTTTTCCCACGTACTGCCCGAAGCGCAGTTGGCTTCGCCGAAGGCTTGGCAATTGGTGCCTGCGCCTTGCGTCATATTCACGCGCAACGGCAAACCGCTGCGCGCCTGGAAGAGCGGCGCAAACGCCCACCCGCCGAAAGCCTGCTTCAGGAAGCCTCTGCCGCCTTTGAAAAACGGCGTTTCATAAATCGCGGAGAGGTTATAGACGTGTCGGATGTCGAAGGATTGCGCGCCATACATCGCGTCAATGTTCCAGGGGTCAACGATGGTGAACGAACTGGTGGATTGCGTCACCGCGCCCGTGCCCAGCGTTTTGCTGAACGTGTAATTCGAGCGCACGGTCAGCCCTTTCCAGTCGCGCGCTTCGATGGAAAGGAAGCCCGCGTTGTAATTGCCGTAACCCTGGCTGGTTTGCATAAAGACCGAAGTCAGTTGCGAACCCGGCGCAGAACTCGGCATCGTGCGGCCCAGCGTCCACGACGTCTGGGTATTCAAATTCGCCCAGAGATCGTAAACGCGCGTCGAGCGAATGTTGGTCGCTTGCCGCGAAGCCACCGCCGCCGTGCAATGGGCGAAGCCCGTGCAATAAGCCGAATTCGCGCCGCCCAGCGCCGACTCGAAGAATGGTTGCGCGGTGACGGCGGCGTTGGCGGCCAGCGCTTGATAGACGTTGGCATAAGCCGCCGAAAAAGCCTGTCCGCCCAACGTCGTCATATAAGGCACGGCGTCGAGATTGACCGACTGATATTCGTTGCCGATGCGCCGTCCGATATAACCGACTTCCATCATCAGCTTGCGCGGAATCAACTCGCGTTGAATCGTCACATCGAACGAATCGGAATAATTCGGACGGAAGCTCGGATCGAGTACCGAACCGTCGCCCGCCGAAGCGTTGCCGCCCACGCCGGGGAAATAAGGCTGTGGCAGCGTCGCCGAAGCGCTGGGCAAAGGCGCTGTCATTCCATCGGTACCGATGCGAAACGCCGTCAACGGAGTGGCTCCGCCTGAAGCGCCCAGACATTGATTGCCGTTGACCGCCGCCGCCGCGCGCACTGCGCCCTGACAAGACACGGCTTGCATCAGTCCGGTCCCTAACAACGGCACCAGCACCAGATTCACGCCGTTCAAGCGGCCATAGATGCGGCTGTAACCAGCGCGCACTACGCCGTGTTGTTCACCGAAAATCTTGCTCATGAAATTGTCACTCTTGAACTTCGGATTCCACGCCACTGCCACGCGCGGACTCAAGCCGCCATAAAACGGATCGTAAGGATATTTGGGTTTGCCCGTGACGTTCCCGATCGTGGCAAAGCCGAGCGTCGGGTTGTAAACCTGTCCGGCCAACGCCGCCTGTTTGCGTTTTGCCAGATAATCTTCGGTGCGAATCGCGTTGCCGCTTTGATCTACCAGCGCGACTTGCTTGCCTTCGGTTTCATAGGGCGGCTTCTCGACCGTATAGCCCAAGCCATAGGTGAGCGTGAACGACGGCTTCATGCGCCAGATGTCGCTGAAATAGACGTTGTAAGTCGGAATGACGACCTTGGTTTCGGCGGGCGTGCCCAACGCTTGCAAACTCAGATCGGGCAGCTTGCGCGTATAAAGCGTTTGCGGTTGGCCGACGATGCCGAGTACTTGCGTATAAAGGCTCTGCCACGTATTCGCCTGATTGGCAGGCACAGCCGACGGCATATAAGTCACGCCGCCCGCCGTGAAGTTTTGTCCGATGTTGGCGATCTGATAAACGTTCGCAGCCATGATGCCCTGGCCGTTGTCGTTGCGCGCGTGGTAATTCCAGTTGCGCTGATACAAGCCGCCGAACTGGATTACGTGATTGCCTTTGACCCACGTCAAATCGTCGCGGAAGTGATGGTCAATGCCGTCCCAAAAACGCTGCCGCACGTTTTGCGTATTGACGTTGTAAGGAATCAGCGCATTGGCCGTTTCGCCGCCGATTTCAATCGCGCCGCCCAAGCCCGGCAATTGCACGGGCGCTCCAGCCGTACCCCATTGCCAGAAATTGCGCAGATAGTTGTAGCGGAAATCATTCGTCAGCGAAGCCGTGATCGTCGTCGTTAAACCGGTGATGAAATAGCCCGGCTTTTGCACGCGCGGCGCGAGCGAAACCGGTTGTCCCAACGAGCCGCCTAGCAGACCGCCGATGTCTACTTGTGTATTGGCGAGTTGCGAGAAGTCGTAATAGCGATAGCTCGCCATCCAACGCCACTTCGATCCGAAATCATGATCGAGCCGCAGCACGTAATTGTCAGACTGTTGCGGCAAGCGAATCGAGCCGCGATAGCCTTGTGTGTTGTATTGATCACCGCCCGTCGGATTGTTGGGCAGCGGCAGAGATTTCTGCCAAAGCTGCGAAACGATGGGATTGAGTCCGATGCCGCGCGGGTCGCAAGCCACATTCGTCGTGCCGCACGTCGCCGGCTGATAGGTCACGCCGTTCACCGTCACAGGCGTCGGGTTCAAATTGTAAGCGCGATAAACGCCTGTGCTGTCGGGCACTTGAATAACGCCCGCGCGCATCAGCGCCGTCGGCACCGGCTTCTCGAAGTTGGTGGCTTGCGGGAAACGGCGGCCTTCATAGAAAGCGAAGAAATACGTTTTGCCACCGAGAAAATGCGGCGTCAGCGGGCCGCTCATATTCGCGCCGAACCGATTCTGATGGCTCGACGGCAGCGGCGTAGAGTTAGACACCACCTGTCCCTGCAAATTGCGGAACGGCGTGTGATTGTTCAGCCACGTATTCGCGCCGAAGTTGCTGCCGAGATAGTGGTTGTAAACCGCGCCGTGAAACTGATTGCCGCCGCGTTTGGTCACGAGTTGAATTTGTCCGCCCGCCGACCCGTTGAAATCAGCCGTCTGATTCGTCGTACCGACTTTGAACTCTTCGATGCTTTCGGCTGGCGTAGGCAATACGCCCGACGGCGTGCCGCCCGTCGCGCCCGCGCCGATGAAGCCGGCGGCTTGCGTATAAACGCTCTGCGTGCCGTCCATGTCGCTGGTGTTGTTGCCGCCGTCGAGTTGATAAGTATTTTGATCCTGCACCGCGCCCGCGACCTGTCCGCCCGGCGCGACTGCCGGTTGCAACACCATCAGCGCGTTGGCGTCGCGGCCCAGATTGGTCAGTAATTCGAGTTGTCGTCCGCTGAGGGTTGTGCCTACGGTGGAGTTGGTCGTTTGCAACTCCGTGCCGGTGGCGGTGACGACGACGGTTTCGGCTACGTTGCCGACTTGCATGGCGACGTTGATGGTCGAAACGGTGCCGACCGTGACTTTCAGCGCATTGACTACGGCGCGTTGAAAACCGTTCTTGGTGACGGCCACGTCGTAAACGCCCGGCGGCACATTGGCGAAATTGTAACGCCCGGTCTCATTCGAGACGGCTTGAAGCGTCGCGCCCGTCGCCGTGTCTTTGAGCGTTATCGAAGCGCCCGGCACGGCGGCTTCACTCGCGTCAGTGACTTGGCCGCTGACCGTGCCAGTCGAAACCGATTGTGCATACGCCGCTGCGGTCATTGTCGTGGTCATGACGGTTGCGCTGAGGCCCAGCCACAAGGCCACTCCCAGCCCGCCGACGAAATGCTGCCAAGACTGCCATCGGGCCATGCGGCCCGCTTTGGAATCACAATGTTTCTGCATAAGGGAACCTCCAGGTTAGTAGCGGATGTCAGAGCGCGAAGCGTTTTAGCTCCGCGCACAAAAGGAATAAGTGCTGTCTCACCTGCTCTCGCACCGGTTCCGCCCGTGGTGGTGGTGGTACAAATAGGACGGGATAAATTTTGTTTTTGTTATGTGCTGAGGGAATGAATAAATGTCTTTACGTTCCCGGCGAATCGAATTGTCTTAGTTGTATGGCGCGGCGAATGCTATGAGCCATGTGTCTCATTGTCAATAAATGATAAGGATTGGTTGGATGCGCAGGCGGTTTTTTTCAATTCACCGTGAAATCAATCCATTGTTCGACCTGTGCGTATTTGCGATTGGCGGCTTTATCCATCACGACGACGCGCATGGTGTAATCGCCCACTGCCAGATTGTCGAAACTCAATTGCCCGTAACACGCGACGCGTTGCGGCGTTACGTCGTTGGTTAAATTCACGGGCCGTTCCGGTCCCTGATAGGCACGCTTGCCGTCCTTGTACAACTCGACAAACGAAGTCAGTTGCGGCTGTTTGGTCGCGGGATCGAGCGCGGCGTTATAAACGTGAAAAGCGTAATCAAGCACGGCGCTGCGCGGGACGCGACGCAGCGCGACGCCTAGATCGCGTTGGCGGCGAGCTTCGCGCAAGTCTTCTTCGGTGGGCGCAGCCGCTGGGACGGGCGCAACCGCAGCATCTTTGGCGGGCTTCGGCACACCGGCCAACAGAATGCCTGAAA
>JABFSD010001175.1 GCA_013140935.1 Acidobacteriota bacterium | reverse complement strand
GCTCGTTCTTTTTTTCCTCGTCCTTTTTGTCCATTGGCATCTCCAATTTGTTAGCTCGTCATTCCTTTTCACATGGCTGATACAAGGAATTTAGCATTCCTTACGTTCTGCTTCCTCAGATAATAAAAGTACACGCAACTCCTCGGCAGCCATCCTTAATGAAGCAACGGCCCAGGCAAGGGACGTGTTAGCGCCCGGCAGAACCCGTTCAACAAAACCATCTTCTCCCTTACCAACAGCTTTTGCGCGGATGCGAACCCATTCGTAAGCCTCTGGCAGTTGCCAGGGATAGCAAACCTCGCCATTGGCTTTGACAGAAAGTTTTTGTGCTTGTTCCTGACTAGGTGTAATTCTGGCATAGCCACGCATGAGGTATTCACAGGCTTTGGCTTTGCAATCTTTAATTAATCGCTCGACTTCCCGACGTTGCTCATCCGAAATTGGTTGGGCCAGAATAACGCGAAGTCGTTGAGCTTGTTTAGTGTAGCCGCGAGACATTTCTGTTACGAGAAACCATTCGGCTTCATGTTCAGATATGCCAAGTTTTGTTCTTTGTCTTAGGACTTCCGGGTCACTCGCGTCTGATGACTCAAAATCCCTGATGAGTCGTGTCCTAGTTGGATTGAAATACCCCTCTTCGTCGAATCCCAGCCAGTAATTGACGGTTAGATAGCTATCGAAGAAATCTCGCTTTTCACCAGGTCTATGAGCAAAAGGTTCGTATCGGATCATGCCACTTTCACGAACCAGGCCAGATTCAAGATCATCAAGAAGCTCTTTATAGAGGCGCGCTGTCGTTAGCGTGCACTCGTAATCATCTTCGCTTTCTGATAGCTCAAGGTCGGACTGTGCGAGGAATGCAAGCGATGCATCACGGGAGCGCATGCCGGGTGCCTCGGCCTTTTGAGGAACGCGAAGACGAATCTGTTTGCTCCCGGCATCAATCAACTCATCCAACGCTGCTGAATCACTAAAAAGTTTACCGAAATCACCTGGTACGGTAAGAGCGACAACGCGACTTGCAGATTCGCGGATAGTTTCTCTATATGAATCCGCACCCGCATTGCTTGTGCCAAACATCAATTCCTTCAGCGCGACAAACCCCTGGCGAATGGCTTCAGTATCCCATGACAAGCCTCCGGGTAATGGCACCTCTTCCCAAGCGCCTGCCGATGGTGCCGTTGGATAATCGATCGCCTGAAAATACAAGGCAAGCGACGCAATGGCCTGACAAATATCCCGTTCCTCATCATGCATTGCATCTTGAGCCAATTGTCCCAACAGGAATTCGCAAAAAGTACGTAAGGCAAGTCCATGACTTTCCAGTCTTTTGTTATTTGCCCAGGTCGGGTCACGTTTTAGGAGTAACTCGCCATTAACTTGATCTACCTGGAAGATGTGCGCTACACCCTCTTTGGCATCAGCCGAGTTTCGATAAAATTCAGGATTTTCAATGATGCGGTTAAATGCGGCCTGTTCAGTTGGCATGCAATAAAACTTTGCCAGCAGTCGAATGATAGTTCCTTTTTCTTCTTCACCTTCGACCAGGACTAAATTATGAATACTATCGGTGATCCACCGATTAATATTCATATTTTTATTCTCTGGAGCAGTCGAAGTAACTACCAGATGATTGTTGATTTCTGCCTTGAATAACTCGTGTTCTTTGGTGACTGAAAATAACCTGTCTAGATCAGCCACAGTGCATGCTCCTGACGGTAGTAACGCCTTCACTTCCTTGTTATGCACCAGAAATCCCTGATATTTATCGGGTTCATACCAGTCGTAGGCTTTAACGACACGCCCGGAACGCAACGTTCGCTCATCGGTTAAATCAAGTGCAGTTATTTCGACGTTATATGTCTGACCATTAAAGTCCCATACTGTTCTTCGACAAGTAGACAGCAATGTTCCAGTGAGTTTTTCCAATTCGCTATTCATAATTTCCTAACTTTTTGTGACGTGTTCGGGCTCTGCAATCCGCAGGCGACTTCTTGATGATGCCGTTTTCCGCCAGCACGCGCGCCGCTTTCGTCGGCTCCCAATAATAGTTGTCGCTCATGCTGACGTCCTTCGAAGCAAAGCATACTGCGGTTCCGCAGCCATCGGCAATGCTCCACACGCCAACAGCACAAGGTCGCAGCTTCTGCGCGTAGCGCAGCCAGAGATCAGGCGGGAGTAGGCTCCACCCGTATTCGGTAGCTCAGGTTTGCCCATCCATCAACATCATCGCTAACGTAGTCGCTGAAGCCGTCGGCTGCGGTCGCTAAGGCCATCGGTTGGGCCAACACTGCGCCGCGTAGCTCAAGCCGCCGCGCGTCCCTCTTGCATCAGCTTGCGCCACGCCGCCTTCACCGCGTCCGCCGTAGCGAAAGAGTTAATCGAATTGATTGATCACGACTTCTCGATCAGGAAAGCTCGCTACCAGCTTTAACTGCCCGCCCATCGCCGTGATGAATTTTCGCAAGGTACTGACGTAAATATCGCTTTGGTGTTCCATTTTGGAGACTACGCCTTGATTGAGTTTCATGGCTTCGGCGACTTGTTCTTGCGTGAAGTTGAGCGACTTGCGCAATTCCTG
This sequence comes from Acidobacteriota bacterium, assembly GCA_013140935.1. Taxonomy (GTDB): domain Bacteria; phylum Acidobacteriota; class Blastocatellia; order RBC074; family RBC074; genus JACPYM01. Next base: position 3,224 of record JABFSD010001175.1, on the reverse strand, counting down.
CAACACGAGTTCGTCCAACATTGCATTCGCACCCGCCTGTACGCGCGCCTGATTTTCCGGCGACATTTTTGCCAACAAGGTATTGAAGTTCTTTGCCATTACAATAAGCCCTCCCGTTTTAATTGCGCGAGATATTCGTCATACAACTTATCCGCGATGGGAACGAAGATTTCGTACCAACGATCAGCGCCGGTCTTTTTCGCGCCGATGAGCAAGATCGCATTCCGGCGCGGGTCAAAGGCGTAAAGTACACGGTAAGGCTCGCCTTGATGTTGAATGCGAAGTTCACGCATATGCCCATGCTTCGAGCCTTTGATGTCGGAGCTTTGCGGATAGCCGAGCCTGACGCCGCAGTCATGCAACAGTCGAATAACCATAGCGACTGAGACTTGCTCTTCCTCATCAAGCGAGTCCCACCAAACCTCAAATCCATTGGTGTATTCAACTTCCCACATTGTTCGCAGTATAGCTCCAACGCGATAGGTCTTGAAAGAGAACGGATTCAAAAGCCTTGCACGGTAGCCGCCTCACGCTGACGGCTCCGGTTTGCGGAGAACGTACAACGCCACCCGCGCAAGGCGTACCATTTCGGCTCTCAATAATTCGATATTGTTCCGACCAGCCATAAATGCTTTAATGCGTCCGTGATGCAGAAGTATCGGATCAAAGATGCAAGTATGAGCGCGTCTTGCTTTTATTTCCGACTGCATTCTGTCCGGTAAATTCCCCTTGTCTTTTGCTCTCAGCCGCATCCCTGAAAGATAGCGGGCACACCTATTCCCCTTGTGTTCCGTAACACCTACGATCTGTGATAGCGATTTTTCCGATTGAGTCGGGGTGGGACACCGATACTTTTGCGTGTTGGGCCATTCCTCTTGATTGACTTTAGTGTCCCGGAAAAGAGGCTTTTCTCGTCATGAACTTTAACCATGTCTTTCGTTTGCTATTGGTATTCCCTCGTCATTTCGGGTTGCGTTTGTGCGTTGGGTTGATCGTGTGCGTCGGCTTAATCGTACTTGCCATTCATCTGTTGCCGCAGCGGCTGCGCGTTATGGCCGCAATGCCACAAACGGTTCGAGAAAACTCGCCAGACGGCGTTTGGCAAGCACCAGATCGTGATTCCCTGACTAAGCAAACGGCCTTGTCGCCGACGGCGCGGGTGTTACGGCTCAATCGTGACACGCTCGCGCGAACGCTGGAACGCGCGCCGTCGGAATACACGGCGGAGGCTGCCAGGCGGGCTACGATCATAACCCTGCCGTTGCCCGGCAGCGGCTTCGCGCGCTTCAGCATTGAAGAGTCATCTGTTATGGAACCCGACCTTGCTGCGCGCTTCCCCGAAATCAAAAGCTATCGCGGCCAGGGGCTGGATGACCCCATGCTCAGTATGCGGTGCAATTTCTCACCGCGTGGCTTTTATGCCTCTGTGCTCACTGGCGAGCGCATCATCAGCATTCAACCAGCGGAGCCTGCGGGAGCGGCAGACCTCTATGTCAGCTTTTCCAGCGGCGCTGCACAGGAAGAGACGGCGCAATGTCTGACCCAGGAGGTCAATCAGTTCAATCGCGCGCCAACGTCGCGGCTTAACCTAGAGCAAGCTCTGGCGGTCGGCTCGACCATGCGCAATTATCGCATTGCCATCGCGGCCACCTGGGAATATTGCAATCAATATGGCGGAGGTACGGTGGCGGGGACGGTGACTTCGCTCAACACCTGGCTCAATGCGGCCAATGTGATTTACGAGCGGGAACTGACCATCCATCTCAATCTGGTGAACGACACCGATGTGCTTTATACCGCAGACCGTGGGTTCTCGTCGGCGACTGACCCGTATGACAACAGCAATGTGGGTACGATGCTCAATCAAGTCAGGCCGGATCTGCGCGACAACGTAGGAGTCGCCAATTACGATATAGGCCACGTCCTCGGCCAAATCGGCGGAACCGGCGGATCAGGCGTCGCCTATATTGGCGTGGTTTGCAACGACACCAATGTCAACAGCCTGGGGCCGATCAAAGGCGGAGGCGCGACCCTCGTGGGTGGAGCCATCGCCAATAACACCGCCCTCGGCGTTTGGGTGCATGAACTCGGTCACCAATTCGGAGCCAATCACAATTTTAACGGCACGCAAGGCAGTTGCGCTTCGTCCAACCGCAACAGTGCGACCGCTTATGAATCAGGCGGCGGCTCTACGATTATGGCCTACTCCAGCATTTGCGGCACGGATAACGTTACCAATACGCGTGACATGCGCTTTCACGCCATGAGCTACTCGGCCATCAATAATTACATCGCCAATTTCGGCACGTGCTTCACCAGCACCGCCACCGGAAACAACGCCCCGACGGTTAACGGCGGCGCTGATTACACGATTCCCAGGCAAACACCTTTCACGCTTACCGCGACAGGCAGCGACCCTGACTCAAGTGACGTGCCCAATCTAACTTATACGTGGGAGCAAGTTGATTCGGGCGGCACGCAATTCCCACAGAACGGCACATCAGCTTCTTACAACGACGCCAGTGACCCGGCGAGTACGACACGACCGATCTTTCGTGCGTTTCCTGCTTCACTCTCTCCGTCGCGTACGTTCCCGTCCCTGACTTACATTCTGAACAACGCCAACAATCCGCCTGACCTAGTGAGCGGATTGCAGACGGCAGAAGAGTTGCCGCTGGTCGGTCGCACCCTCAATTTCCGGGTCTTGGTGCGCGACAATCGCGCGGGCGGCGGTGGCGTAAATGACGATGCAGTGTTGCTCACGGTGAGCGGCAGCGCCGGACCTTTCCAGGTGACTGCGCCAAATACTGCGGTGAGTTGGTCAGGCGGATCGGCACAGACGGTGAGTTGGAATGTCAACGGCGCGAATGCGCTGGCAGCCAACGTGAAAATCTCCTTTTCAACGGATGGTGGAGCGAGCTTTCCCACGACACTGTTGAGCAACACCCCTAACGACGGATCGGAAAGCATTGTGATGCCGAACCTCAACACTACGCAGGCGCGCATCAAGATCGAGGCGGTCGGCAACATCTTTTTTGATATTTCGGACACGAATTTTACGATCACTCAAACGGCAGGGGTGTTGAACATCACCAATGTGATTCCCCCGTCGGGGACTACTTCCGGCGGCCAGCAGATCAGGCTGACGGGTTCGTTTAATAACTTATCTACCGTAACGATGGGCGGCGCTTCCGCTTCCTGGGTATATTCCAACGGTACGAGTG
>JABFSD010000308.1 GCA_013140935.1 Acidobacteriota bacterium | reverse complement strand
CATTTAGAACAATACTGTAATTAGACTTAATCTAAACACAAGATAAGCAGTATCACCCATTCCACATAACACTGAACGGGCTTTCCGTTCGATCAAGGAGAAGTCAATGAATAAGAAGCTGATGACCTTGCTCGCCGCTTTCGCGGTGGCGGCGCTGTCGTTGCTGTCAACAAATGAAGTTGTTGCGCAAAGTGAATCAACGCGAAACCAGTTCTGGTGGCCCGACCAACTCGATCTCACACCGTTGCGGCAGCACGACGCCAGATCCAACCCGATGGGAGAAAATTTCGATTACGCCAAGGCGTTTGCGAGCCTTGACCTAAACGCAGTCAAGCAGGACATCAAGAAAGTACTAACGACGTCACAATCGTGGTGGCCGGCTGATTACGGAAACTACGGCCCGTTCTTCATTCGCATGGCATGGCATAGCGCTGGAACCTATCGCGTGCAAGACGGGCGCGGCGGCGCGGGCGGCGGTCAACAGCGTTTCGAGCCGCTCAACAGTTGGCCTGACAACGGCAACCTCGACAAAGCGCGGCGCTTGCTCTGGCCGGTTAAGCAGAAATACGGTCAGAAACTTTCCTGGGCCGATCTAATGGTTTTGACCGGAAACGTCTCGCTCGAATCCATGGGTTTCAAGACTTACGGCTTCGCCGGGGGACGCGCCGACGATTGGACGCCGGACCCGGTTTTCTGGGGCCCTGAGAAAAAATGGCTGGCCGATGAACGCTACAGCGGCGACCGCAAACTGGCGAATCCGCTGGCGGCAGTGCAAATGGGTTTGATTTACGTGAATCCCGAAGGCCCGAACGGCAAGCCCGATCCGCTCGCAGCCGCCCGAGACATCCGCGAAACCTTTGGCCGCATGGCGATGAACGACGAAGAAACGGTGGCGCTCATCGCGGGTGGTCACACGTTCGGCAAAGCGCACGGCGCACACGATCCGGGCAAGTGCGTGGGAGTTGATCCCGCAGCGGCCAGTGTCGAGTCGCAAGGATTCGGCTGGGAAAACAAATGCGGCAAGGGCAATGCGGGCGACACCGTCACCAGCGGTCTGGAAGGTGCATGGACTTCCCGCCCGGTTAACTGGACTTCGGAATATCTCACTAACCTGTTTGCCCACGATTGGGTACAGACCAAAAGCCCGGCGGGAGCGACGCAATGGATTCCCGCCAATGGCAAGGCCGCGAACACCGTGCCGGACGCGCACGATCCTGCCAGGAAACATGCGCCGATCATGTTCACGACCGACCTCGCGCTGAAATTCGATCCGAGCTACGGGAAGATTGCCAAGCGCTTCGTGGATAACCCTGAAGAATTCCGGCTCGCGTTTGCCAAAGCGTGGTTCAAACTCACGCATCGTGACTTAGGCCCGCGTTCGCGTTATGTCGGCGCGGAAGTTCCGAAAGAAGACCTGATTTGGCAAGACCCGCTGCCGCGCGTCAGCTACAAGCCGATTGATGCGAAAGATGTGGCGATGTTGAAAGCCAAAATCCTTGCTTCTGGCTTGACCGTTCCCGAACTGGTCAGAACCGCCTGGGCTTCGGCGGCGACGTTTCGCGGCACCGACATGCGCGGTGGCGCGAACGGCGCGCGCGTTCGCCTCGCCCCGCAGAAGGATTGGGACGTCAACAATCCAGCGGAATTGACTAAGGTGATTGGGCGGCTGGAAGAATTCCAGAAAGGCTTCAACAGTGGTGCCGAGAAAGTATCGCTGGCCGACTTGATCGTGCTGGGTGGAAGTGCCGCGATCGAACAAGCCGCGAAGGCTGCGGGTCATAGCGTAGTGGTTCCCTTCACGCCCGGTCGCGCTGACGCGACGCAAGCGCAAACCGACGTGATGTCTTTTGCTCCGCTGGAACCGACGGCGGATGGCTTCCGCAACTACTTCAACAAAAGTGAGCGTTTGTCGCCGACGGTAATGCTGGTGGAGCGGGCGAATCTGTTGACGCTCACCGTTCCTGAAATGACCGTGCTGGTCGGCGGCTTGCGATCATTGAATGCCAACGCTGGGAATGCCAACGCCGGAGCGGCGAAACACGGTGTATTCACCGATAAACCCGGAACCTTGAGCAATGATTTCTTCGTGAATTTGCTCGATATGTCTACCAAGTGGAGCAAGTCGGCTTCGACTGAAGGCATTTACGAAGGGCTTGATCGCACGACCGGCAAGGTCAAGTGGACTGCCACTCCGGTTGACTTGGCGTTCGGGTCAAACTCTGAACTGCGCGCTCTGTCAGAGTTTTATGCGGCGGCTGACGGAAAAGCGAAGTTCGTGCAGGACTTTGTGAAAGCGTGGGCCAAAGTGATGACCCTCGACCGCTTCGACCTGCCCTAAGGCTGAAGCCGGACGCGCTTCCATGCCTGAAGCGCGTCCGGCTGTCTGAACCTGAGCACGAATGGCATTGCCTACGTAGCCGTATTGAGAATTCCCGTCTCCGCTTTTTCCTGCCTCAGAACCATTTCTCAACCAGTGGGGCGAACGAAGATACCACCCAGTACCAGCCGACAATAGCTTCCCTTTCCAGCCTTTCATCTTGTCGCTGAGCAACGGCGACAGATCGTACGGAAGACTTTTGAGTCAACCAAATCTCTACCATTCTCACCGTATAAGATCAGTAACCCAGCTTTACTCCATATTTTTCTCGCCGGTTTTCACTGTCTGAAAATAACACGGTACGCCCAGCCAGCTTGGCATAAGGTCTCAATCGTGCGCGAAACCTTCATACGATTGTTAGAGACAACGACGAAAGGATTGATGGTGGTAGTCCCATGCTGCCGTTTGCCTTGATCGAGTCGAATCCCGCCCTATCGCGGCGTCTCGGAATGACGTTGAGGACGGTGAGCGGCGTCAAGCTCGTGGCTGATTACGCGAGCGTGATGGAATTAGAAACCGCCTTGCGTGAAAGGGCGACGCGGCGGGCGTTGTCGCAATGTGAATTTGCGTTGCTCGGCCTCAATGAAGCGCACGCGCAGGATTTACGCGCCTTGCGGCAAGTGAAACTGCGCGTGCGCCACTTGATCATTTTAGGGCTGGTTCATACGCCTGACCCCGCCGTACTGTTGCCCGCGTTGCAAGCGGGCGTTGACGGCTTTCTCTCTTATCCATCCGCCGCCCCTCAATTGCTCGCCTTGCTCGAAGCCGATACGTCATTGCGCGCGGCGGCGGCTACGACGGTGGTGGATTGGTTGCGCGCAACCAAAGACACCGCTTTCAGACTCAGCGCCACTCCCGTTTTGCTGACCCAGCGTGAACGCGACGTGCTGTGTTGTCTGGTGCGCGGCCTGTCTTATCAACTCGCAGCAGCGCAACTCGGCATCAGCCTGGATACGGCGCGCTCGCACATCAAGAGCGTATACAAAAAGCTCGGCGTAAACAGTGCAGCGCAAGCGGTCGCTTATGCCTTGCGTTACGAATTGTGTTGAGGCGACGCAAAAATCACATCTTTATGTGATACCGCAGCGAATCGGGGTTCGCTATGCTGCGGCTGGTGTTGGATAAGGCATGGTCCCGGCATCCATGCCTTGGGGCTTCGGTGTTCTTGGCGCAATTTCATAATTTTCGGCTTTTCCCTACGGCTTTCTCTGCGCGGAATTTCTTTTTTGAGCAGCTCGCACTTTCCGAAAGTGACACGTTAGCAACGAATGCTTTTGGCTAAGGTGCGAACGGCAAGTTCAGCACGCTAATCATCACATAACGCCATTTACCGGCGTGCCCGTCTGGCACGGCGCGCGCCTTTTCGAGGAGACACACATCATGCGTTCGTTATTTCAAGCTATTCGATCATTGCGGCATCTATCCTTCCGCCATTGGCTCGTCGTTTTATCGGCCTCGGCGCTGCTCTTAGTCTGTGCTACTTCGTTCGCCGTGAAAGCGCGCGCGATCGGCTGGCAGCCATTGAGCGAACTGCAAAAAAGTTTTCGTCTCACTGCTGCACCTGCGAATCGCGCGGCTAAAGTTGCGTGCCCGGTTCCCAATCCTACGCTTACGATCAGCACGTCTGTACCGGTGCCATCCAATGCCACGACCGGCACGAATTTCACGGCCCAACTCAGCGCCAGCGGCGGCACGGCACCTTATTCGTTCAGCTTACTTAGCGGCACGCTGCCGCAAGGGCTATCGCTCTATACTGATTTCACTTTCCCCCCAAATTACAGTCTCGGCACCCAGCAATTCCTCGCCATCAATCCGCCGAACGGCTTGCGGCAAACCGGCACGTTCAATTTCACGATTCAAGTGACGGATGCGAATGGTTGCGTCGCCACGCAGCCTTATACGATGACCGTCACCTGTCCGGCCCTCACACTTTCAACTTCGGTGCCCGTGCCAGCCACGGCCACAGTGGGTAGTACGTTTACGACTACGTTGAGCCTGAGCGGCGGGGCGGGTGTTTATACGATGGCGGCGGTGAATGCCACCGCGTTGCCGCCCGGGCTGTCGGTTTATGCGCAGGGCTATGCGCCGCCACTCACACCGCCACCGGGACTTCAAGCGACGTGGGTGTTGGCGACGACGACCTCAATTGGCCCTGCTACCTCGGCTACCTTTCTGTCTCATACCGGCCCTTATACGTTCACGGTGCGTGCAACCGATCAATTCGGTTGCACGGTTGATCAAACTTTCATGATGACAGTGACTTGCCCGACCATAACTTTTCCCCAACCGCTTTCCACGACGCTGCCCAATGCCACGTTGAATCAGCCCTATGCCGCACAATCATTTCTCGCGGCTCCCCCTCATCCTTCGAATTACCTTTTCTCTCCCCCTCCTTACAATTACTCAGTCATTGGCAACCTGCCTCTCGGACTAAGCCTGGTTAATCCCGCTACCGGTTCTTTTGTGTTCGATCTCTCCGCCAAATTACAGGGGACGCCCACTGAAACCGGCACCTTCACGTTCACCGTGAGGGCGACCGGTTTCAACATGGGCTTTTTTTCGACGAACAATAATTGTTACGGCGAACAGCCATACACGCTGACGGTGAATGCGGCGGCCAATACGTCACCGACGATTTTTTCGGGCGGACTCGTTACGCGAGAACGCGGCGCAGCGGCAGCCGTGGCAAACCTGGGGACGGTCAATGATGTTGAGACTGCGGCAGGCAGCTTGACCGTGACGGCAACGAACGTCCCCACGGGCCTTACGTTGGGAACGATCAACAACGCGAACGGCGTGATTACCGCCACGATCGCGGCTGACGCGACCGCAGCGTTGGGAATCAACACGATTCAGTTGCAGGTCACAGATGGCGGCGGTGCCAGCGCGACGGCGGGTTTCAGCGTCAATGTCACGATTGCGCTCTCTCCGATTATCACGGTCAACACGACCGCCGACACCGTAGCGGCTGACGGCTTTTGTAGCTTGCGCGAAGCCATTCAAGCGGCGAACACCAATACGGCGGTCAACGAATGCCCAGCGGGAACGGTGGGCATGACGACGATTGAATTCAACGTGGGAACGGGAACGCCAACCATCAACGTCACGGGTGATTCTTTGCCCTTGATTACCGAACCGCTCACGATCAAAGGGAATACCGGTGGCGCAACGCGTATCGAGTTGAACGGTGCGGCGATTACCGGAAGTGGACTGTATTTGTATCAAGGGGCGGACGGCAGCGCACTAAAAAGCCTGGTCATCAACCGGTTTGGCAACGGCGTGGTGTTAAGTGGCTCGAACGGTAGTTCCATCGAAAATTGTTACATCGGCACTGACGCCACGGGCACAATGCCACTGGGCAATAGCAATTCGGGCATTAGCATCAGCGGGTCGTCTAACAACGTCATCGGCGGTACCTCAGCGACGCAGCGTAATG
>JABFSD010000253.1 GCA_013140935.1 Acidobacteriota bacterium | reverse complement strand
TTAAGTGCTCGCGCAACTGCGTTAGGCGTGCGCCTGATAGACGCTTGCACGTCCATCAGGCGCGGCTGAGCGAGTTGCCTGGCTATCGTTTGAATTTCCACTGTTGGTTGGGTTGATTGGCGTAATCCCAAAGCTGGATGTTGGCACCGTTCTGTTTGCCCTGTTCGGTTACGTCCAGACACTTGCCGTTATCTACGCTCACGATCTTGTAATAATCGCCGCCCGTTTGTTCCATGCGCCAGCGTTGTTGCGGCGTGTCGTTCCAACTGCGTTGAATGATGTTCGCGCCGTTGTTATCTCTGCCGCCTTGCACGGTCAGCGCCTTGCCGCTGTGTCGGCTGAGAATGGCGATTTCGTTATTGCCGAGGTCTATCACTTCCCAGTTTTGATTGGGCTGATCGGCGTAACTCCATTGTTGAATGTTGGCTCCGTCTTGCAAGCCTTGCTCGGTCACGTCGAGGGCTTTGTCGCTGTGGCGATTCATGATCGGGCCTGAATAACTCACGCGCCCGTTGGGACGCCCGCTCGAACGCCCGCTCGAACGATTATCGCCACGGTCATCGCCATTGTTGCCGTTGTTACCACGGCCAAAGTTGCCATTGCCTCGTCCCCCGTTGATTTCAAAGTCGGCGCTACAGCCGCGATCTACCCAAATGCTGGCGCGTGTGTAACCCCACGTTCGTCCCTCGACACAAGCCGCTCTGCTTTTTTGATTCAGCAGGCGGACGTTGCCACCATTGGCATTGATCGCGCAGGTGTGTCGCCGTCCATCATCCGAAGCGCAATAAACGCTCTCCCGGTTATTGCCGTAATCGCCGTTGTTACCTGACCAACCGCCGCGCCAGTCATACCTGATTTCAGATACGTTGCTGTAGTTGCGATTGCGGCTGCGATTATTAACCAGCGCCTCGTAAGTAAACTCTCTCGTTCTCAGTTCGTTATTCCGGGAATTGTTATTTCGGGAATTGTTGTTGTTTGAGAAAACGCCGGTGCCGCTCACGCGCATTACAGAGTTCGTTCTGGCTTCGCTTTGGGCGTCTCTGTTAAAAGATACCGTGCCACCGCGCCCGCCCTCTTGATTCGTGATTTGTTCCCTGACGGCTCGCTGCGCTTGCGCAATGGCGCTTCGCGCCGAAACCTGACTCAGGCTGTCGCTCGCCAGCGTCAGCGCCAGCAAGCTGAAAACCGTAATAATCTTTTTCATAAAATTCTCTTCGTTTGCAGGTGCGTGCGCCGTGTCCGTAGCCCGACCGTTAGCGAGCGGCTCACTTGGCAATACGCCCGTTGATGTTGATTAGCGCATCACCGAGTGAGCCGCTCGCTAACGGTCGGGCTACGGACACGAGGTCGCATCCAATTGAAATTCGCTATACCTATTCGCTTCCGGCTAACCGTAGAGGCGCGGCCTAACCGAATAATTCCGACAAGTAATCCCATCAGGCTGTTTAGGGGAAAAAGGGCGGGAGACCTTTCTCCTTGTTCTGCTCCTACCTCCCCCGCCCCAATAGGAAACGTAGTCTTGTGTTACTACGCTCCCACGGAGTAAAGGACGCCCCCCCGAACCTCCTTTACTCGGTAACTCAAAATTCTTTTGTCACGCGCGGCGACGGTTCATCAGGTTGAAGATGAACACGACAGCGGCAATCACCAGCAGCGTGTGAATCAAGCTGCCGCCGATGTGGCCGACCAGACCCAGCAGCCACAGCACGACCAGCACTACGACAATGGTATAAAGCATAATCCTCCTTCAGGTGTGAGACACCGACGTTATGTCAATGTTGTAATTGGGATGGTAGGCCGATCAGGGTTGAGGTTCTGTCCAATACAGGACGAAGTTGAAAAGAATCAGCGTGGTCGTGCGCGGCTAGGCAATCTGCGCGAGGTACTCACTGAGCTTCTGTTCTTTGATCACCAGGAAGTTATTTTCGTTGATTTCGATCAGCCCCAGATTCTTGAAACGTTGCATGAAGACGCTGATGCGAGGCCGCGTCGTGCCGACCATCTCGGACAATTCTTCGTGCGAAATTTTCGGTTCGATGCGAATGCTGCGCGGGTCTTTCTTGCCCATAGTGCGCGCCAGTCTGAGCAGCGTCTTGCCCAGACGTTGTTCACTATCCACCGTCACCAGATCGGCGATGACCTGCTGTTGGTCGGCGATGCGCACCGTCAGATAACGCACAAAACCCTCGAAGAGCGCGTCATCGCTCAAGCGGGCAAAGAATTTGGAACAGGGAATTTGTTTTAATTTCGTCTCTTCCATCGCGGTCGCGGTTTCAAGCCGCGCGCATAAACCTGAAAGGCACAACTCGCCGAAAAGATCGCCCGCCGTATGCACCGCCAGCAGGCATTCCCGTCCGTCCGGCGAAAGCATGAGCAGTTTGATCTGTCCGCTCTCGATGAAATAAACCAACTCATCGTTGTCGCCGCAGGTATAAACGTTGGTGTGTTTAGCAATCGTGACGGCGCGTGAATTGAGGGTTTCCTGCCGCAGCGATTCTCCCATTTGTTTTTTGAACAGGTCGGATTTGGGTGTTTCTTGAATCATCTTTGTTTCTCCAGCGGGCTACGGACACAGCGCACGCACCTGCAAACGGTTATAAGGCCTCGGCTTCATTGTACCTGATCCATCGTTGCATGCGCGGGTAGGGGAGGGGCAGGGCGATCATTATGGGTTTGAGCAAGTTGATTTTTTGGGGCCTTGGCAAACTGTTGCGGCAACCATGTTTCGAAGGCCGCGAAATCCAGCGGTTTGGTGAAATAAGCGATGGCTCCGGCTTGCAACCCGCGCTGCTTATCGGCTTCATACGCCGCGCAGGAAATAAAAGCTACTGGCGCATGGTGGGGGACGACGCAAATTTGCTCGCAGAGCGTCAGCCCTGAAATTTCTGGCAAATGAGTGTCGAATAAATACAAGTCGAAGGGCGTGCGTTGAGCCAAGCGTAAGCCTTCAGTTGCAGTACGCGCCACCGTTACTTCATAGCGCTGCATTGTCAGCAAAACTTTCATCATTTCACACGAATCTTCATTGTTGTCTACGTAAAGAATACGGTTGTGGGTGAGAGGCATCTTAACCTCCAGGGTTAAGCTGTTGAGAGGGAGCTGCGCTGATTGACACGCGCGGCAAGATAACGCCGACAGACGGTGCTGCCGACGGTGTTTCAGAAAGACATTGGCGCAGCGCCAGCAGGCCGTCGCGGACGTGCGTTTTGACGGTGCCCAGCGGCAATTGAAAGCGTGCCGCCATTTCGGAATGGTTCAGCCCTTCATAGAATGCGGTTTCGATCAACAATCGCTGTTCGGGAATGAGTCGGGCCAGCGCGGCGCGCATCAGCGTGCATCGTTTAGCCAAGAGGCGGGCAGCGAAGAGGTTGGCCGTTTCAGAGTCGTCGTCGGTGATAGTCTGATTGGCGGTGTCTAGCTTTTCGCTCACGTGCGCTAAGCCATTGATAGTGGTGCGCAAGCGGTCAAGCGCGCGGCGGCGCGTCGTCGTAATCAACCATGCCAGCGGCGTCCCATGCGAGCTATCGTAACTGGCCGCCTGTTGCCAGACTTGCATGAAAACATCCATCGTCACCGCTTCCGCCGCTTCGCGCTTGCCGGTCCCCTCTGGCGAGAGGGTGTGCAGCGCCAACGCATAGATTACCTGGCTGGTTTGGTCGTAAAGCTGAGCGAGCGCCTCTCGCTGGCCGGCCATGATGTCAGCCAGCAAGGCCGACGGCTTTTGATTGAATGCCTGATTGGCCTGCTCCCGGTCAGCGCCGATAGAAAAAGCCGAAGCGACCTGACTGGCTGCCGCCGTACTCGACGGATGGTCGTTCCTGTCAGTTTCGCTCGCGCGCACGTGGTGTAATTGAGATTCATTATCGCTTCTCACGGGTGCGATCTCCTTTCTGGGTTAACTCACACGCTGACGGTTATTGCACTGTGAAGCCGCTGCGGGTCGGTCGAGTCGCCGGTGATTGGCAGATAACTTGAAATACGCTGCACCATCACTTTTGGATGTGTTGTTTGAGTATCCATTATCGGCTGGTGATAGAGAGGTCGCCGTGCAATATTGAACACTATTGTAAAAATAAGGGGGCAGGCGAGCCGGTCGTTTTAGCATCTATTCTGGCCGTGACTTGCGTCTGTTTGCTACGCCAGACAAAAAGTAACGACGTAATCCATGCAATTGCGGGCGGCAACGTTGCCAGCGGTGAAATTTCCCGGGGGGCCTTCAACAGCTTGAACAGGAAGCGGTCGCGGCTGAAGTAATCAGAAAGGATTGCGCCGTCGTTGGCGACACGGCCCGGCTGCGCTTCGAGATGGTCAGGCTCGGCCCAACGCCGCCTGATGTCGGCATTCACGGCGAGTTGGCGTACCAGTTGCTGTTGCCGCTCGCGCCTGAGGTTCGTCAGCATCAGCGTTTCCTGATTCGTCATTACTCCCTCCTTCTTCGGCCCACTGCCGTTTGCTTGCGCGCGCGGCGCGGATTAGTTCAACCAGTAACCAGGTTGACCGTAATGTCCATAAAGCTGTTCTTCGTAAGCGCGCGAAAGCAGCGCGGTGCCGTTGTAAGTCGGGCTTTGCTTGATGCCTTCGCGGGGGAGCGTGACGTGGACGTTAGCCTGCGCCCAATCTATCGAAGCGATCCATTTCGGCGCGATCATCACCTTCTTGCCCGCCCACCATTTGTGCGTGTCAACCACCAGATAGCGAATCGCCCAACTGTCTTCTTCGACAATGAAATCTTCGACGTGGCCGAGTTCGCCGTCCGTTGCCGCGATGGAATAGGCCGACACTTCCTGCGTGCTGCGCAAATGAATGTCTGGCGGAATGACGCGCGCGGGGGCGGCAGTTCCGTTGGTGTTTAATCGTCCAGTGACACTGACGCCCGTCACCGCCGGGCCCTTCACCGCCGAAGATGCGGCGGCGGCGAACGTCGTAGTGGCAGGCGCCATTGTGGGGCGACGCGCTGCCAAAGCCGGGTGCCCTTCGGCTCCCCATAAAAACGGGCTGCCCCAATAGTAAGGATAGCCGTAATAATCGGCGTATTTCGCTTCCATTTGCCGCGAGACGGGCTGGTGCGTGTCAATGTCGGGACTATGCTTTACCTGGCTTTTGGTCAGGGCGACGTGCAAGAGGCGCTTTTCCCAATCTACCTGCGTCACCGAAAAAGGCGAGATCAGCGTTTGCCTTCCGGCGAGCCAGTTGCCGCTATTGACGACGACGTAACGCAACGCCCAGCGTTCGTCATCGAAATAAAATTCCTCGACATGTCCGATCTCGCCGTCGGTGGCGACGAGATGGAATCCGCTCATATCATTCACACTGCGTAACATAAATCGTCTCTCTATGGTTATCGTTTGCCAGTCAACGCCTTGCCGGCTTGCGCGATGGTTTCGCTGACTTTGCGCTGCCCTTTGCCGATCTTTTCTTGCAGCTTTCCTTTCAGCCGTTCCGCTTCGCCTTCGGCTTCGAGCTCGGGGTTGTTCGTTACTTCTCCGACCTTGTCTTTGAGCGCACCCATCATCTGTTTGGCTTTGCCCTTGATTTCATTTTTGTTCAACATAAATTGCCTCTCTGGTTAGTGATCGCCTCCTGTGCGGAAGCGTCGGTTTAAGTGTTGCTTGATATTTCGATCATCGGTCAGGCTGAGATAATTCGCGGTCTCGTATTGGACAATCTCAGAAAGAAAAGCTGTATTTATCTGAAGCCTGTGCAAATAAAAGCCTTTTGTTTTCAATGTAGTTTGACCGCGGATGACGCGGATGCGGCGGATCAACGCGGATCAAATCCGAAACAGAATCCGCGAAAATCCGCCGCATCCGCGTCATCTGCGG
>JABFSD010000971.1 GCA_013140935.1 Acidobacteriota bacterium | reverse complement strand
GCCGCCTGCCGCGTTCGCGCCGCGGTCGTTGCTCCAACGAAGTTGCGACAATTGAACGTTGTCAGAAGCCGTGCCCGCCAAACGCAACACGGGTTCAGTGGTAGTTAAACTGCCAGCAGCTGTCGGCGTCACAATCATCACGACGGGCGGTTGCGTATCGGTCGTATTCGCCGGCACGGCATTGACGATCAATTTGGCCGGAGCGCTGATCTTTCCATTCACATCCGTTGCCAGAATTTTGATTTCGTTGCGTCCGATGGAAAGCGGAAAGGCCGTCAGCGTCCACGACGTAGTTCCGGCAGCAGTGCCTGTGACGCCGCGATCACTCAGGGCGGCTACGCCTGCGACTCCGACGTTGTCACCGGCTACGCCAGCGATATTGAGCGTGGACGCCGAAGTCGTAATCATTGGTTCTTGCGGAGTGCGAATGGTGAGGGTAGGCGCTTCTTCGTCGGGCTGACCCGGTTGCGTAATCGTGAAGCTGCGCCCGCCGATATTGACCGTGCCATAGCGCGTGCCGAGACCGTTATTGGCGGTCACTTTCATGCCGACCGTGCCGTCGGCGGTTCCGTTCGCGCCGGGTTGCACGCTGATCCACGAATCATTGCTTTCGGCCTTCCACGGACAGCCGTTAGGCTTGACGCGAATGTCTACGGTCAGATCGCTGCCGGCGGCTGACACTGTGCGTCCGGTCTCGGCCAACTGCGCCAGACAGCCGCTCTGATTCACCGCCACGCGATAAGCGCCGCGCCCGTGCGTGAAGGCATATAACATCGTCACGCCGTCCACGACCTGCAAGGCGAGCGATTCGGTCACGACGTTGGCAAAACCCGTATTCTCAACCGCCCAACTCGCGCCGCCGTCGGTCGAGACGAATACGCCGAGGTCAGTGCCGACATAAAGCCGCGCGGTGTTAGAAGGGTCTACGACCAGGCAATGCACCGGAATGTCAGGAATGCGCGTCGTGCCGGAGCCGTCAAGATTCGTCCATGAAGCGCCGCCGTTGTTAGTGCGATAAACGTGGCCGCCGCCAAAGGTGGAGTAAGTAACGTAAGCGATGTTTTTATCCACCGGGTCATAAGTCAGCCACGAAACCACCGCTTGGCGCGGACGAGTGAAGCTTTCGTTAGTGGCGTTTACCTGATTGAACGGATTGAGCGCCAGCGCGCGGCGGGTGCGAATGATCGTGCCGTCACTCATTCCGAACAGCACCTGATTGGCGTCGGTGGGCGCAATCGCTACCGCACTCATCGTTCCCGTGGTGGTGACGTTGCTCGCCAAACCTAAATTGGTCAGTGACGTCATGCCGTTGTCGGAACGAAAGAGCGTATCGCCGCCCGTATACAACCGGCGCGGATCGCTCTCGTCCATAATTAACGGTTGAATGAACGTGACCGTGCCCGACAAGCCGGTCGTCGCCGTGGCAAAGGTGTTACCGCCGTCAGTGGATTTGCGAAACCCGGCATTTTGCGTCGAGACATAAACGATGTTGGGGTTGCGCTGATCCACCGCGCTGTATCCGCCATCGGCCAGAAAACTTTGTTGCCAGCGATTCGGCCCATCGGCCTCAGTGCCGCGCGCCGTGCCATTGTCTTGGGCACCGCCGAAATAGGTCTTGCCATCGGGCGCAACCGCCCCGTGATAAAACTGCGTGACGGCATATCCGTTGTTGATCGGCGTCCAGCGAATGGCATTGCTTTGCGGCGTACAAATCGCGCGAGCGCTCGTCGCTACGGCGGCGCGCGCATTGTCGGCGCGCCAGAGGCCGCCGTCGTTGCCCACGAATAACTGTTGATTGGTCGTGCCGTTATATTGCGGATGAAACAGTAAAAGATGTTGGTCGGGATGCAACTGATTCTCTTCGCTATAAACCAGATTGCTGGCCGAGCCGGTGTAAACGAATCCGGCTACGCCCCAGGTCGTGCCGCCGTCATCAGAGCGCGTCACATCAATGCCGCCCGCCCACACACGATTTTCGTCGAGCGGGTCTACTGCCAGACAGAGATCGTACCAACCCTGTCCGGTAAATGAGTCTGTCGTACCGGTGCGGCAATCGGTCAGCGTGGCGCTCAAAATATTTGAGAGAATGGCGGTGCCGAGTTTGTTCGTCGCCGCTTGCGTATTGCGCACGCGCGCCGTCCACGTGGCTCCGCCGTCTTCCGAGCGAAAGACGCCGTGCAAGCCGTATTGGTAAGTGCCAGTGTTGGCAATCGTCATCGCGTAAGCGATGTTTTGGTTGGAGGGCGCAAAAGCCACAACACCACGGCTCATCCCGGTTTCGGTGATGACGCTTTGCCAATCACCGGCGGCTTCGGCGTCGGTCTTGCGATAAATCGTTCCCTGTTGCGTCGAATTGCCGCAAGTTGCCAGCAAGTAATCAGTCGGTTGATCGGTGCGCGCCGCCAAATCAAGACAGCCTGAGGTTGCCGTCGGAACCAAGACGCGCGTCCACGTCGCGCCGCTATCCGTCGTGCGCCACACGCCGGTGCGCGTCGCCGCATACAAACGCTGGCTGTCGTGCTGGCTCACGATCAAATCATTCACGTAATAAAAATTGACGTTGTCTGCCGTACTCATCAACCGCGTCCAGGTTCGCCCGCCGTCAGCGGTTTTGAGAATGCCTGCGCCACGCACGCCGTCAGAGTTGTTGAAACCTTCGCCCGTTCCGGCGTAGATGATTTCAGGATTTTTCGGATCGAACACCAGCGTGCAAACCGCCAGATTGGGCAATAGATCGTCGAGCGGCGTCCACGTTTGTCCGGCGTTGGTGGTTTTCCAAACGCCGCCGGCCACCCCGGCGGCATACATCACTTCGGGCATCTGCGGATGTATGAGCATGGCGCGCGTGCGTCCGCCGATATTGCCCGGCCCCAACGTCGTCCACGCTGCCAGACGTTGCTTTTCGCTATCGCTCAAGTCTGCCGCGTGCGCCGCCGCCCAGCGATTTTCCGCTGACGAATACAACGGCATCGCGCGCATCTGCTCTTTCGCAACGAAATATTTTTCGATGGGCAGTTCGTCTACGCCTGCGGGCAAACGTTTTTTGCGGTAATACTCCATCGCTTCGCCCGGACTGTCAGCGCCTTCCGCTTCTTCCGCCTCGCTTCCGGTCTCAAGCAAAGACAGCCACCCGGCAGCGAAATTGAACGCACTGAAAGCCAAAGGTTCCGCAGTTGTCTGCCACCCGGGAACGACCGTCACGACAACGTTGCGCTCCGTGCGCGGCGGGCGCTTGGTCGTCGTTCGTTTGACTCGTTTCTTTTTGGTTGGCGTTCCAGTTTGTAATGGGTTGGCAGAAGCCACCTCGGTTAGGAATTGAGGCAAATGCACGAGCGCGGCAATGATTCCGATTAACAGGATCAGGCCGAACCCTTTTCGCAAAATCGTGGTGTGAGCGAGCATGGTTTTTCTCCTCGGATAAAGCTGGGCTGCAACCGAAAAGGATAAACCTTCGCCGCGGGACACTAGAGCGATTGCAGATCAGCGGTTGACTAACTCGCGGCTGACTGGCGAGAACCGGTTCCTACAAAAATTGCTTTGCTATCTTGGTTGACGAAACCAGGGCGGCAACGGCGTCAGACTGCTTGCCGTTGCACGCATTCATGCGAACAAAAAATTTCTTTTCTTTGGCTTGACGAAACGACGACCGCTTCTTTGGTCGCCACAAACGAACCGCAGGCTCGACACCGCACCATTTCCGCGCTCACCTGCGGACGGCCCTTCGCGGCGGTTTGCATCACGGCTTTAAGCTTGTTCACGTCCGTGATCGTAGCGCGCACGTTATACGCCAAGCGCGCGATCATCTTGAACACATAGACAACGAACGCGAACAACAGCGTGAATAAAATCAGTTTGAAGAGAAAACCCATAGTTTATTTCACCGAAGGTTTTTCCGGCGCAGGCCCGTGATCGAGCGTAGATTTATTGCCGGTCGTGGCCGGAGCCGCTGCCGGAGCGCCACCCGTTTTCGCTTCCATCAAGGCGCGCCGTGCATCGCCGAGAATCTCATCACTCGGCCTGAGCTTTTCGATTTCGTTGAGCAACTTTTCGGCTTCGCCGAGTTGTTGGCGCGCTTCGATGAGCGCGAACATCAAAATGACTTTGCTGCCGAGGTCTTCGGGCTTGCGTTTGAGCGAAGCGCGCGCCCATTGCGCGGCCTCAGTGAATTTATTCGTCAGCAAATAGGCCGTCGCCAGTCCCGCCATCGGACGCGAATCTTCCGGCTTCAACTTATTGGCTTGCGTCAGGAAAGGCAGCGCCCCATCTGCCCGGCGAATTTGCAGGAACTGATCTGCCGCCGCCATCTGGGCTTCAAAATCATCCGGCTTCGACTTGGCCGCTTCGAGAATTTGCGAAGTCTGTTGCTGTACCGCATTCGATTCGCCACTCGCATTCGTCGTCGTCGCCGCGACTGACAGCTTCAAGGTTTCCTGCGCCACACGAAAGCGCCCATTGGCTACGCGAAACCCGCAGAACAGGCCGATCAACAAGCCGATCAGCGCCAACGAGCCTTTGGTTTGCAGCAGTTCAAAAAATTTTTTCATAGGAGTCAGGAGACAGAATTCAGGAGACAGAATTCTGACTCCTGAATCCTGTCTCCTGAATTCCATTTATCACAGAGCTGATCTATAAGCCGAATTTCGTCCTCTTGCGAGGGATGATCATTCTTCTAGGCGCGTCATTACTGAAGCGCTCGTGCGACCTACCCGGTGACGCGTCCGGCTTGCACCGGCACTGAATCGGACCAACTCAAATCATCACCCTATTTGGTCTTGCACCGCAGGGGGTTTGCCTAGCCAACGATGTCGCCACCGTTGCTGGTGAAGCCTTTACCTCACCGTTTCACCATCGCCCACGCGCCTCGCGGCCGTTCGGGCTGTCTATTCTCTGTTGCACTCTTCCGTCGAGTCGCCCCGCCTGGCCGTTAGCCAGCCTGCCGTCCTCTGGTGTTCGGACTTTCCTCTGGCATTTTGCAACGCCAGCGATCATCCAATCTGCTCTATGACGCGGCGGAGTATAGCGGCTCGGTTTTCAACCCGCCAATCAACGCACCTCAGCAAGAATGCCTTGCATAAAAACATTCAACTCTTCCTCCGTCGAACAAGTGGTGTAACGACCTTGCTCACGGGCTTCCTGCGCGGACTTCATCAATTCGCGCAACTCTCGCCGAGGCGTTCACGTCCACGAACAATGACGCCAACGACAAAAGCCACAACATCTGCTTTTGAGGTAAGCGTAGTTGAACGGCCTGCGCGCAGGTCATCCAACCCAGCTTGTAGTTCGCGGCGCATCGTTATGAAGTTCGAGGCATGCGCTTCGGGCAGTTGCCTTCTCACCAAGAGAGCTTTTTCTTCAGAAGTCAGAGCAATCGTCATAACAAAACTCCCCGTGTCCGTAGCCCGACCGTTAGCGAGGGCTACCTCGGCAATGCGCTAATCAACACCAATGGGCGCATTGCCGAGGTAGCCCTCGCTAACGGTCGGGCTACGGACACGGCGCACGCACCTGCAAACGGCTATATGCATTGACGAAAGGGGAATGGCAAGAAGCTGGGTTTCTCGCGGCGTGAGTCGAATTAGGTCGTCAGCAGAGGCTGGTGCAGGCGGGCATTTGCGCGGGCATCCTGTAACCATTCATCAAACAAACGCTTTTTGATGGTGATGAGCGTCGCGTCATCCAGGGTGGCGGGTTGCAAGGCTTCGATGCGCAACAACTCCCAGCCCTTCGTGGTTTTGACAGGGCCGACCACCTGACCGGGTTTCGCATTGAACACAGCGGCTTCGGCGGCGGCGGTCAAATCGGCGCGGCGCACAGTGCCGGTG
>JABFSD010000018.1 GCA_013140935.1 Acidobacteriota bacterium | reverse complement strand
GGCCGAAGGCGGTTTGTGCTGGCGGCACGAAGACGTACGCGTGCGTCAACGCCAGTTGGAGCAGTGGTTCGTGCGCGTGACGAAATACGCCGATGAGTTGCTGGACTCGTTGAACGATCAGAAAGGCGGCTGGCCTGATCGCGTCATCACGATGCAACGCAACTGGATTGGCCGCAGCAAAGGCGCAGAAGTTGATTTCAAAATTGACGGCGAAGCCGACAAGACGATTCGTATTTTCACGACGCGCATTGACACGATTTATGGCGCGAGTTCGTTGATTCTGGCTCCAGAACACGCACTGATTGCCGAGTTGATCGAATGCGGTAAAGCGAGCGATGAACTGAAAACATTCGTCGAACAGCAATCCGCCATCGAAGCCGCCGACCGTATGGCGGAGGGCAAAGAGAAGCTGGGTGTGTTCACCGGGATGTACGCGATCAATCCTTTCAACCAAGCGAAGCTGCCGATTTGGACGGCGAACTTTGTGCTGACCAGTTATGGCACAGGCGCGATTATGGCTGTGCCGGCGCACGACGAACGCGACTTTGAATTTTCGAGCAAGTACGGTTTGCCGATTCCGCGCGTCATTGTGGCGAATGATTTCAAGGGCGACGCGAACGAGCCGTTGACCGAGGCTTTCACGCCGAAAGACGACAAATGCACGGTCATCAATTCGGGCGAATGGAGCGGCAAGCCCGTGCCGGAAGCAATCGCAGCAATGACGGCGCACGCTGAAGCGAATGGCTTTGGCACGTCACAAACGAATTTCAAGATTCGTGATTGGGGCATCTCGCGGCAACGCGCGTGGGGCACTCCGATTCCTTTCGTTCACTGCGCAAAGTGCGGCATCGTACCCGTGCCTGAAGATCAACTGCCCGTAGCCTTGCCGAAGGATTTGGATTTCGCGTCGAAAGGCGCACCGCTGGCGGAACACGAGGGCTTTGTGAATGTGACGTGTCCGACTTGTGGCGCAGCGGCGCGGCGCGACACTGACACGATGGATACGTTCGTTGATTCGTCGTGGTATTACTTCCGTTACGTTGATCCGAAAAATGAGAAGCTGCCTTTCGACCCTGCGATTGCGGCTTACTGGACGCCGGTGGATCAATACATCGGCGGCATCGAACACGCCGTGTTGCATCTGATTTATACGCGGCTGTGGACGAAGATCATGCGCGACTTAGGCTTGCTGACCTTTGGCGAGCCGGTCAAAAAACTGTTGACGCAAGGCATGGTCACGCTGGCTTCGTATCGCTGCGCTACACACGACTGGATTTATCCGACCGAAGTCATTGACGGCAAGTGTAAGTTTTGCAGCCAGCCTCCCACCGTCGGTCGCATCGAGAAAATGTCGAAGTCGAAAAAGAACACCGTTGACCCGGACGAAATGATTCGCATTTACGGAGCGGATACGGTGCGGCTGTTTATGCTGTTCGCGGCTCCGCCTGAAAAAGATTTGGAATGGAGCGAAGCCGGTGCAGAAGGCGCAGCGAGATTTCTGAATCGCGTGTGGAGAATTATTTATAAGTGGAATGACCGCGTGAATTTCAAATTTGAAATTCAGAATTTGGAATTCACTGATGCGGCTCGTGCGTTGCGCCGCAAGACGCATCAGACGATCAAGCGCGTGACGACGGACATTGCCGAACGCATGAATTTCAATACGGCGGTGGCGGCGATGATGGAATTGACGAATGAGTTATATGCGTTTGACGCGACGGTGAAAGATGCGGCAACTGACGCCGATAAGTTCGCAGTGAAAGAGGCGATTGAAGCGTTGGTGAAATTGTTGGCTCCGTTTACGCCGCACATCGCTGAGGAGTTGTGGGCTTCGTTAGGCCGCGATGAAGTCGTCGTTTCATCGAGATGGCCTGCTTATGACGCAGAGTTGGCGAAAGCTGATGAGTTGGAAATTCCAGTGCAGATCAACGGCAAGATGGCGGCGAAAGTAATTGTCGCGGCTGAAATCTCTGACGATGATCTGAAAGCGGCAGTACTGGCCGATGCCAAAGTGCAGGCTAAACTGGCTGACAAACAAATCGTCAAAACGATTGTCGTACCGAAGCGATTGGTCAATCTGGTCGTGAAATAAAAAAAGCGGCGGCGCAAGATGTCGTCTTGCGCCGCCGCTTTTTAGTATGCGGCATGTAACGCGCTTTGCGTGGCGGTGGCGTCACGGCGCATCCACAGATAAGCCAGCAGCCCGCCTAAAACCATCCCTAACAAATCGCATTGCAAATCGTTCGGCGTGTCATAAGGCCCGTGAATGCGCCAGCCGGGATCGGGATGCATGTATTTGTCGTCCCACAGTTCCAGCACTTCGTAAAAGCCCGCGAGCGTGAACATCGTCGTCACCGCGAACAGCGCCACCAGCGGCAGGGGCAGCGCGTAGCCAAATCGTTTCAAGCCTGAATCCATCAGCCACACCATCACGGGCGTCACGAGCAACGGCACGGCGGTATGTGTGATCGAGTCGTAAGCGATCCACAAATCTTTGGCGTTATAAAGGCCGAGGATGTTGCCCAGCCAATCCAGCGCAATCGAAAGCCACAGCAGCAGCAGCAAGAACAGCGGAATGCGTACGCCGTAACACGATTGAACAAAGTGATGGAACAGACCAAGTAGCAGCGCGCCTACGGGCAGGCTGATGTAGCCGGGCAGATACGCCATCTTGAATAGAAACACCGAACCTACTACGAAAAAGCCGACGATCATCGGCCACTCAAAACGTTTCGCCCACGGTTGCATGTTGTTGTCTCCCCGAAGTTATCTTGAAGCTGTTGAAGAAGAGTAAAAGCCAGATGATTGCTGCGATAACCGTTATCCAGTTGCTCGCCGCGCGAATGGGTGTAGCACGAAATTCTGCGATGACTTGATGATTGCCTGCGGCGATGAGCAAGACGATTTCGCCGTAAGCGCCGCGTGTGTGCGGCGTGACTTGCCCATCAACCGTCAGCCGCCAGCCCGGATAATCGAAGGTGCGCCATAACATCTGCGTGGCCTGTGGCACGTGTACGTTGACGATGCGGTATTCGGGTTGCCACGTGATGACTTGCGCACTGCCCGCATCCTCGTGGGCGAATTGTATGGTGGCGCGTTCTGGCACCTCGCGCGGCGCGGTCGCGGGCAACGTAGCAAAATTGAAATGCTGCGGATTCGGTACGAAGGCTTCGCCGCGCACCATCGGCCATACGACGTTATAAAAGCTGATGCCGATGAGTCCGCACGTTGCCAATATTGCAAGGATGCGTCTGCCGCCAGCCGCTTGCCAGCACGCGCCGATCAATAACGCCAACGCCAGACTCGTGAGGCCCAGCATGCGCCACGCGAATACGCCAATCTCAATGTGCGGGATGAGCTGTCCGATAGGGAAGGATAGGCGCGTCATCAAAAAGGCGGCGAGTGTGCCGATGCCGAGGTGTAGGGCAGGTTGGTAACCTGCCCTACACCTCGGCCACGCGCTTGCCGCACTGAGTGAAAACAATAACGCCGTTGCGCTAAACCAAAGCCAATCTACGCGCGCGTAAAACCAATCGTCGCGCTTAAAGGTCGTTTGCACGTAATCGAACACGTAAGTCTGATGATAAGGCCACGTATGGTTTACGCTATCGGCGTGAATCAGGTGTTGCTCTAAAAACGCCGGATACAAATAAGCCGCTGCGAGCAGCGAACCACCGATAAGCGACAACGTTATCCAACCCAATGCGCGCCATTGCCGCAACCACACGATGCGCACTAACAAACAAACGCCAGCGACCAACGTGAACTGATAAGCCGTCGGCGGATGCGACCAGAGAAAGGCTCCGTAACTTGCGGCAAGCCCCAACGCCGCGCGCATTCGAGGGCTTTCGTCCTTAAGACTTTCTGGCAACCTTTCAGCAAAGAGCAAACACAGCGGCATCCAGACGAAACTGAGCAACTCAGATTGCGCGCCGCGTTGGTATTGGTTGAGCAAGTGATAAGGCGCAATCGTGTAAGCCGCCATTGCCAGCCACGCCGCCGTGCGTGTGAGATGGCGACGCGCGTAAACATACATCGCCCACGCTGCCGCAAAACTCATCAGCCAATAAGACAACATCCACGTGCGAATCCAGTCGCGCGTCACGGCGTAAGCCAACGACGTTAAGTAATAAACGCCCGGCGGATAAAAACTCGTCACCGGCGCGCCGTAACCTTTATCCGTCGCTTCGTCCCAACGCGGATAGATGCGTCCGGCGCTGAGTCCGCGCGCGAAAGCGTTCATCTGGTTGTAATGCATCCACGCATCGTGCGTGATCGGCATCGCGCCGCCGCAACAGCCGACAGCGCGGTCTTCGCCGAGGTAAAAAAAAGGAATCACTGCGATGGTCGTTACCAGCACGCACAGGACTGCGGTGAGCCAGCGCGTCTTGCGATTGTCATTCATGTGTCTCTTAGCGTTCGAGCAAGTGTTGTGCCGCAAACGTAGCACAGACTTCAGTCTGTGCTACGCGCGGCTGCCAGATTTAGCCGACAGTTGGTGATGGATTTTTCAGCTTCGAGGTTTTTCCAGCACGATGAAATGCTGTTGCGGCAAAAAGTTTTTCACTTCGACGAATTTCAATCCGACGAATTCCTGCTCTTTGCGCACCTGCTTCACCGTCATTTTGTGCAGAGGCTTGATCGGCACGTTCGGGTCTTCGCCGCGATATTCGATTTGAATGATGCGCCCGCCGGGCTTCAGCGCCTTCAAGATGCTTTGCATCATTTCAAACGGATAAGCGAACTCGTGATAGACATCGGCCATGAAGACGACATCTACGGCGTTGGCGGGCAGCCGGGCGTCTTGCTCGGTACTCTGAACGCCAATGACGTTCTCGGCTTTGAATTCGCGCTTGCGCGTCTCGATGAGGTTGAGCATTTCAGGTTGCAGGTCTACGGCGTAAACCTTGCCTTGCGGAACGGCGCGCGCGAAGCGAAACGCGAAATAGCCGGTGCCTGCGCCTACGTCAGCGACGACGTCGGTGGGTTTGAGGTTCATCTCTTTGACGACGCGGTCGGGTTGTTCTTCTGAGCTGCGTTCGGGACGTTCGAGCCAATCGGCTCCGGCGAAGCCCATGACGAAAGTAATCTCGCGCCCTTGATACCACTTGCCGATGCCGTCGGGCGCGCCTTTGGTGCGCGTTTCATACAAAGCGGGCGTCGGCGTCGGCACGGCCTTTTGCGGAGCGGTCGCTTGCATGAGGCAAGCGGCTTGCGACGCGATAAGGGACAGCAATATCAAGAGTTTGTTCATGGATTTATACCTTTATCGCTTTCCATTTTCCTTGCCGAAACACCACCATCGCCAGCACCGCCAAAATGGATTCGGAAAACGTGATGGCGAAAAACACGCCGAGTTCGTTCCAACCCGTCCATTGCGACAGCGCCCAGGCCAGCGGAATTTGAATGAGCCAGAAACAGATGACGTTGAGTACGGTCGGCGTCCACGTATCGCCCGCGCCGTTAAACGCCGACGCCATCACCATGCCGTAACCATAAAACACGTAACCGTAACTGATATACCTGAGCGCATTGCTCGCGTGGCGAATGACTTCGGCGTCGTCGGTGAAAAAGCGAATCATCCATTCTGCGCCGAGGACGCAAAACAGCGTGACGCCGAACAAAAAGACGGCGTTGGCGTGTCCGGCCAGCCAGACCGATTTTTCGGCACGTTCGGGTTTCTGTGCGCCGAGGTTTTGTCCCACGAGCGTTGCGCCCGCATTGCTCATCCCCCACGAAGGCAGAATGGCTACGATCAGGATGCGGATGGCGATGGTGTATCCAGCCTGCGCCGCGCTGCCGAAACGTCCGACCAGACTCATCATGAA
>JABFSD010000945.1 GCA_013140935.1 Acidobacteriota bacterium | reverse complement strand
ATGATGTTCAGCCCCAACGGATTATCCGTCGTTGCACGCGTCGGATCGCGGAAGCACGCGCTCTGATCGGTCGCGCTGCAAGCGCCCGTCGCAATCAGTGGATCGCGGACGTAAGCCTTGACCGGCAGCCCGTTAGAAAGCCCCGTGAACGATTGCGAAAAATCTCCCGCGCGTTCGAGCGCTGTCGGCACGGTGACGAATTTCGCGCCGCTCGGCGTGATGGTGTGCGGCTTTTCGAGCGAGTAAAAGAAAAACAGTTTCTTCTTGTCTTGGTTCGGATAAAGCCACGGAATTTGCACCGGCCCGCCGCCATTGAACCCCCAAATGTTGTGCCGGTAGCGAGCTTTTTCCAGCCCTTGTTTGTTGTTAAAAAAGTTGTTGGCGTTGAGGGCTTCGTTGCGCAAAAAGTAATAGGCACTGCCGAAATAGTTTTTCTTGCCGCTCTTGGTGACGATGTTGATTTGTGCGCCGCCGTTGTTGCCGAATTCGGGCGAATAGTTATTGCGCAGCACTTTGACCTCGGCAATCGCATCCTGATTGGTCGTCATACTGACTTTGTTCGAGCCGCTCGGTTCGCTGGCGTTCAATCCATTCACCGTCGCAATGCTCGATCGTCCGCGCTGCCCATTCACGTTGGGCAGGTCAGTGCCGAAACCGTCGCCGACACTCTCTACGTCGTCGAGATAAGACACGCCGGGCAGCAAGCGCAGCAACGACGTGATGTCGCGGCCTTTGGTGGAAATCAAATCAATCTGGTCTGAAGTCAAACGGCCCGTCAAATCGCTGCTTTCGGTTTCAACCGTGGCGCCTTCGGCTACGGTGGTGACGGTTTCAGTCACCGCCCCAACCTGCAATACCAAACGCCCTAGCGCCAGGTTTTCGTTGGCGCTCAACACGTTGTTTTGCCGTTCGATGACGCGGAAGCCTTTCATCTCAACTCGGACGGTGTAAATGTCGGGCTGCAAAGCCGGGATGCTGAACCCGCCTGATTCATTGGTGGTGACGGTGCGCGTCGTGCCGGTTTTCGCACTGACAACGGTAACGGTCGCACCGGCAATGGCATTGTCAGAAGCATCCAGCACGAGGCCGGAAAGCGTACCTGTGACGGTTTGGGCCAGCGCCGAACCGCTTGCCAGCAAGCCCAGCCAGAGCGCTAGCAGCAACGCTCCGTACGATTTCTTATACGACTTGTTGATAGACATGGTGAACCTCCTGAAAACAAAAGCCCGAAAGCAAAGTTGAATGCGATGCCGCCCTCACGCGAGCGCAGCCCAGACGTATTGCCTGTTAAATACTCACCCCTGCAAAGCCTTTTGCGCCGGTTGTTGGTGCCCGGCTTTCTCTCAATTATTTAGTTTGGCAAACTGTCACGGCTGACGGATTCGGCCATCGCCGACCGGTTGGGGGCGACGGCGGTGGACGATATACGTTATCGCTAACGTTGTCAATTCATTCAAACGTTAGCGATAACCTTTTCGGTCTGCCGAAGGCGAAAAATGGGCGAGCTATAGCCGAAAGCCGCGCGTCGGGTTATGCTGCGGACTGTATGCCAACCACTCTTCAAGACATTGCAGAAGCCCTAGGCGTCTCAACCATGACGGTCTCGCGCGCCATCAATGGGAACGCAGGCATCGGCGCGGATTTGCGCGAGCGCGTGCTGGCGGTAGCGCAGCAGATGAATTACCGCCCCAATCAACACGCACGGGCCTTGAGTACGAATCGCTCTTACTTAATCGGACTGATCGTGCCTGACCTGATGCACTCTTATTTCGCTGAACTGGCCAAGGCGATTGAAGCCGTAGCGCGACCGGCGGGTTATGAAATACTGATTTGCAATACCGAAGAAAACGCCGAGACGGAATTGGCCGAAGTCGAAGTGCTGGCGCAGCGCACCGACGGGCTGATTATTGCTTCGTCAGCGCCGCCGGAAAAAGCGCGCGCCTATCGCAAGATGTTGAAGGAAGGAGCCAAGCTGGTTTTTCTGGATCGCCATTTCGCCAACTTGTCATGTCCGGCGGTAATCACTGACGACGTCAAAGTCGGACGGCTGGCGACCGAGCATCTGATTCGACTCGGACATCGCCGCATCGGCCACTTGCGCGGCAACTCAGTCGCGGTCGCCGCTGATCGGGTTGAAGGTTACCGACAAGCGCTGGAAGCCAACAAAATTCGTTTTGACGAAACGCTGGTGCGTCCCTGTGGTTTTATGGAAAGCGATGGTTATCAGGCCATGCGTACCTGGCTGGTCGCTGGCAAAGTTCCATCAGCGATTTTTGCGGCGAATGACCCGTCAGCGATGGGCGCAATGGCTGCCCTCGAAGACGCGGGCTTGCGCATACCCGAAGAGGTTGCCGTCGTCGGCGCGGGTGACATCCATTATGGCGACCGGCTCAAGGTTCCGCTGACGACAGTGACCTGGGATAAGCTCAACATGGGGCGACAGGCAGCGCAGTTGATGTTCGGCCTGCTGGGCAAAGAGCCAACGGCGCGCGTCGGTAAAAGCGACCACGTTATTTGTGAGCCATCTTTGCTGGTACGCAAGTCTTGCGGCGCAACCCAATCAAGCCGATAAAAACTGCCGAGCCAATGTTCCCATCGCAAACTGACAGCAACGTTGTTTGTCAGGTCAGCGAGCGCCGTTCATTTCAACCCACGTCTTACCTGACTTGAGCGGAATCACGAATGCCTCGCGCTCCTGCTTGAGCTGTTCGCGCAAGCGATAGCTGCCGACGCCAGCGATTGGCGCAGGCTGTTCGATGCGCAAACGCACTTGCGGTGTTTCCGCTGTTGCACTCGCCAACCCGACACGCACGGCTCCGGTTTTTGCATTCAACTCAACGGCTTCAAAGCGCCCCGCATCCAGCGTCAGCCACAAGCCGCGCGGCGCGATGAAGACGCGCATCCGCAATGAATCGAGCGGTGTCACTTTTACCCAATCGCCGGCGCGTTTGAGATTGCCGCCGAATGTTTGCCAGCCGAATTCAGGATGATTGATGACATACGTGCCGGTGTTGAGCGCGTGGCCGAAAAAGTTCGGACCGTAATCGCCGCTATAAGCGTCCCACTTGAGCGTCGCGGGAAACGAATGAAACGCGACCGAAGCAAAGCCTTCACGATCAATGTTCGTCAGCGCGCCCAGCGTGCCGCCGTAACCGATGCGCAACAGATAATCATCATCAGGATGCTTGCGATAATGCGACAACACGGGAATCGCATTCAGCC
This sequence comes from Acidobacteriota bacterium, assembly GCA_013140935.1. Lineage (GTDB taxonomy): Bacteria > Acidobacteriota > Blastocatellia > RBC074 > RBC074 > JACPYM01. The sequence goes on along the minus strand of JABFSD010000945.1, from coordinate 2,608 downwards.
CTGAACCGTAATGATGCAACTGCCGTTCGATGCGGCGAATTTTGCCGCCATACAAAAAATCCCAATAGCGACGGGCGTTTCCGTTGTAGCCCCAATGCGGCACGGTCGGCATGTAACCGATGATCGAATTCAACGACACCTCTGCCTTGTCGTCGTAGCCGAAATAATTGCACCACGCATAGACCTCTTCCTGCCCCGTCGAATCCCACGCCATCTCGCTGCCGAAAGGATAGGCTTCTTTGCGCCAACGCTCAGTGCGTTCGCGCATCAGGCTTTCAACGTCATTAGCTTTCTCCGTCCAGCCTTCGCGTTTCAGGTCTTGCAACACGTTCAGAAAAATGTCGCCATCCATCAAGCCCAACTCAACGTAACCTACGCGGCGACGATTATTGGCGGCATTGCGGCTGAAGGTGAACTTCGTTGTTTGATAGGCTTGTTCCAAATACCAATCCCACGGATGATTCCTGACCAAACCCTCGTGATTGCGCGCGACGCGATACATCGCCCAATAGGCCGCGACGACGTGCGGATAGTTGTAGCCGCGCCCGATGGATTCGGCATCGGCCTTCTTCCAACTCGTCCACGTTGTCCAATTGAGCGCGGGGTCGTATTGAAAATTCGGCACGTCTTGCGGCGAATAAAACAACAGGCTCTTGCGCACGCCGTATTTGTTCGCGCCCTCTTTGTATTGCAACCCGCCCCACAGCACACCATCAATGAACTGTTCGTATTTCGCCAACTCGTCGCGTTTGGGTTGGCCGAACTGTTTCATCGCGGCGGCGAGCCACGAACCGGAACCGCCTTCGTCACCGAGTCCGGCAATCCATACGCGGCTGTCTTGCGCGACGATCTTGTCGGCTTCGCGGTCGTAACTCATCACCGAAGGGCTGCGGCGAAAGGGATCGTTCGCGTCTACGAACCATTGTTTCGTCATCAGGAAGTTGCCCAGATCGGCGACGGCTTGCGCGGCGGGTTTGATGACGTAGTAACTAATGGATTGCTGATTGCTGTCGGCGTATTTCACCAGCAACCGTGCGCGTCCCCACGTGTTGCCGCGCAACGTGTAAGCGCGCCAGCCTTGTTTGGTCGGCTTGTCTTCACGAATCGTAATCGCGTTCGCGGGTTCGGCGGTGATTTGCGCAACTTTGCTTTTGGCGTTGAGAAAAAGTTTGCCTTCGATGTCTTGCGGCAAAACGTAGCCGGGAATGCCCACGGCGACGGGACGCTGGTTGGCGGCGAGGGTTTGTTCGATGTTGCGGATTTCATTCGAGACAAGAAAGCGCACGCCATACGTGCGGCTCGCGTTGGGCGCAAGCGTAGCGCTCGTTGGCGCATTCCATTGCTCTACGCCTTTCCATTCGTTTTCGGCATAGCCGAGTGAATGCGCCATCCACGCGAACGTGCCTTCAAAAGTTTGGTTGGGTCGCACGGGTTCGCTCAGCAATTGATAAGCCTCGAATGGCGTTTTGTTTTCGGGGACTACGACGAGCGCGGGGCCTTTGCCGCTCAGGCGCGTGACCTGCAAATAGCCCGCGTCCTGCCCGAGGTATGGATCAGCGAACGAACAGATTTCGTGCGACTGTTGCAGGTTGCGTCCGGTGATGTGGTTATTGAAACCCAGCGGAATGCCGAGCGCACCGATGGTGATTGGCTCTGACGTTTTGTTTTTCAGTTCGTAACGCAATGCGAGCTTGCTGTTTTCGACAACCCAACTGCGCGTGATTTGTACAGGGCAATCTTCGGGCAAGGTTGGTGACAAATCAGCCGCTGCGAGCGTTGCGCCTGAAGCCGCCAACGCATTCACCGGCTTGCGCGCCGTCGTGGTTGAATACTCTTTCCACTCGCCCGCATTGCCTTTGCGTACGCGCATCGTCAAATCGCCGAGATGGAAATGCCCATCGCTCGCCCGCCGCTCCAACCGATCAGCGGGCGTGAAATCGAATCCGTTGCCGCCTTTTGGCAACAGCGCCGCGATGGTTTGCGAAGCCTTCACCAGCTTGAGCGTGAAATCCGGCGTATCGAATTCCAGATAGCCTTGCTCCAAGCCAAGCGTCGGCGTTGGTGTAGGCGTAGGCGCGGGTCTGCCGGGTTGGGCCTGTTGATTTTGCGCTTGCTGAACGAACGGAAAGAGCGCGAGGCTGATGAAGATGCCGCACGTTAATCCAATGAATTGCCACCGTCGCTTGTTCATAGCTTGCTCCTTATTGATCTGCGCGTATCAACCGCACGCCGAATATGCCCGCCGTCTCATTGCCGCCGGTCGCCTGAAAGCGCACCGTCACTTTCTGTTTGCCTTGCGCCGCCGCCGCCGGAATCACGTATTCGACATCAAAGAAACGTTTGGTCGCGCTGCCGGGGCGATGGCGTTCGATGCGCTGTTCGCCGATGCGCGTGCCGTCTACCAGAATTTCAAAGGTGCGGGTGGCGCGTTCTTCGCCGTGATAGGTCGCAATCAGTTTCAGCGGATGCGTACTGTCAACGGGAATGTCATACGAAAACCATTTGCGCGCGCTGCGACCCGGTCGGCCCTGATTGCGCAAGGCTACAGTCTCTTCGCCTTGCTCACCGAACAGGAACGCCAGCGCAAGCTTGAAGCCGTCACCATTGC
>JABFSD010000044.1 GCA_013140935.1 Acidobacteriota bacterium | reverse complement strand
CACGGGGTGATGGTCAGTTCCTGTTCCTGATTGACGATGGTCGAAGCCGCTGGCGCGAGCGCCACCACTTGCGTGTCGGGTTCGTCGTCAAAAGCCAACGTGATGCGGCTGCGTTCATATTCTTCGTCACTGAGAGCTTCGGCATGGGCGAGGGCGTATTCCACGGCGGGCGGATCAGCCGTTGCGATGACCGGCCCAGTGCCGTTGCCGTTGTTATGCGTGACCGGCAAGTCGGCGGGAAAGGCCATCGTTCCTGGCGAATCAATGGTGCGTTCAGCGATGACGGTTTCAGTTTGCGGCGCATCGCTAAAGGCTTTGATCGAATCGAGTAGTGAACGCTGTCCGTCGGTTTTTTCCGTCAGCGCGTTGGGGTCGTTTTCGACGCCGATGCGGTAATCGTCGCTCCAAGCGTCGGCTTCATCTATCAAACGGCGCGGACGATTCTTGCGCCAGAACCATTCCCAACGCAGGTTAACGGCGAGCAATGCGCTGATGGCGACGAGAAACCATACCAGCCAGGGCGTGAGCCCTTCGAGCGGTTGCAGGGCTTCGTTGCCCGCGCCCGCGAGCCCGAGCAAAGGCAACCACCACCGCGACGCCGCCAAAACCAGCGCGAGGAAAATCAATACCGCCAATGTAACTGTGATCCACTTTTTCATGGGCACCGGGATTGTGAAACGTCATTCCTGATCTTAATACTTGCTTGGCTCTGTGTTTCTTCCGTCGGCCAAATCACACAAGCGACGAAAGCCTGACATCACGCGGATTCTAAAACGAGTCAGCGGTAATGGCTATCGCATCACCAAATGTGAGGTGCGCTGGCCGCCCCCACCACACTTCAGCAGGTTAGCGCGACGTTTTGCGCGAGAGTTTGAGGGCGGCAACCCAACGGCGTTGCAGGAACGATTGCTTGCGACGGCGCAGATATTCTTTGACCCGCAGCTTGTAAGCCTGCGCCCGTTGATAAATCCGCGTAGCCTTGATCGCCCCATAGACTCTGGCCTTGAAGGCGACGAAGCGTTCGTGCAGCCGCGCGAACCAGCCGATTTGCAGCAGCTTGTTTTCGGTCAGCGTGTAAATGCGGGCGACCAACGCCGTGCCAACGAATTTCGCGCCGATGACGGTGAGCAGACCCAGCGTTGCGTGCTGGTGCGCGATGAAATAAAGCGCGGCGAGTTTGATGGGAATCAACAACAACGACGGCGCGGCGAAGGTGAGCAGGCAAGCATAAGGCGGCAGGCTGACGATGAGCGCTTCGATCTGCTTGAAAATCGGCAGCCGTCCGATGGCCGCCGCCAGCCGTTGCAAATCATCCCACAGCCAGTCTTCGAGCAGGATGATGACGGTGGCGAGAGCTACGAAAGGCGCGGCCAACAGCTTGCGGAAAAATCTCATTGAGAACGGTTCCTTTGTTTCAGGCGGCGTGCATCGCGCGTTCGACTTCGGATTGCATTTTGCCGCGCAGCATTAACGCCCACATCTTCCAATCGCCACGCAACGACCAGAGCGGATAATTGAACGAAGCCGGTTTATTTCGCTCAATGAAAAAGTGGCCTACCCACGCAAAGCCGTAACCCAACAGCAAGCCCAGCGGAATGAAACGCCAGTTAGTTTGCGTGATGCCCAACAACAAACAAATCAATCCGAGACTGCTGCCGATGAAATGCAATTGACGATTGAACGGGTTGGCGTGTTCACGCACGTAAAAAAGCCAAAAGTCGTCGAAGTTGTTGATACGTTGTGCCATCGGTTTGCTCCAGACTTTGGGAGGTTAAGTGTGGCGGTGATTTAACAGCCTGCCTTTTGCACTTTCAAGCCCTGCTAATCGGCGAATATGTGCCGCAACTGGCAAAGGCGCTCGACGAACTCATCAAAGAGCAGCGCAAAAAGAACGCACGCTATCACAACGCCTTTATTCTGAAAGTAAAAGAGTGCGTGGCAACCGTAGCGCAACTTCGCCAAAGTTGCGCTTGTCACAGTGCGAACCTTACGGCGGAACGGATTGATACTCATGGTTACGCATCCGGCAAGCCGCGCATTACTCGTGAGGCGTTCCGTCGCCATCAGCGCAACCTTGGCGAGGTTGCTCTACGGTCGTCACGCGGACTGATTCCTGCGCAAGCCCTGCAAAAAAATAAAGCGTATGCGCTGTTAGCAATGATTGGAGTGCTTGGCGATTTACAAGGTGCGTGCTAGCTTGCGCCCGTCGTGAATGAAACTCGGCCTCGTGCCGTGAGAGTTTTTAGAACCCTTATATTCACGACGCCCTATTCAAGCCGAGATTGTGACGCTTTATTTCTCGTGGCGTTCGAGTTCGCCTGATTCGGAGGCGGGCATTTGATTGATTGCAATATCAATAATGACGCCTTTCATCCAGCTTAAGCGTCACTATTTTCAAATTAAATTTGTATGGATAAAGACCTCAGAGAAGCATTTGAAATAGACAATCTTCGCAGGGCGTGGAAATGGCTTAACACAAATTCAGAAGCACTGTTTAAGAATTACTTTCGCCATATTTATCGCGCTTACTCACTTTCCGCTGAAGCCAATCTTGCTGATCTTTGTAAGCGATTGAAGGCTGAGTCATTTGAGCAAATGCATGCCACAAAACTCTATTTTCTTAAGCCATCTGGCACGCAACGAACATTTACGCTCCTCTGTGTCGAAGACCAGATTGTTTATCAAGCGATGGTAAATGTTATAGCCGACAGACTTCTGCCAAGAGTAAAAGGCCGATACAACAAAGAGGTTTTTGGAAACGTCTATGCGGGTCAGCGAAGCAAATTTTTCTATGCTGACTGGCGAAAAGGTTACAAACGTTTTGGGTTCTCTTTGAGAAAGGCGCATGCACAAGACTTTGTTTATGCAGCTTCGTTTGACCTGACTGCTTGCTACGACAGCATAGATCATAAAGTTATTGACCATTTTTTAAGTGACTTAGGAATCTCTCAGGAATTCATCAGCAGACTAAACAGTTACCTCAGTTATTGGACAGCGGCTCATGCCGAGAAACGAATCTATCAAGGGCATGGCATCCCACAAGGGCCTCTTTCATCTGGCCTTCTCTCTGAGGTCGTTTTACGTTTCTTTGATGAGCAGCGAACTATGAAGCCAAGACGCTGGAAGTATTTTAGATATGTTGACGACATCCGTTTTCTAGCCAAAAGCGAAGACGACCTACGGGCGATGTTGGTTGAAATGGACTTGCTCAGTAAGCAGATAGGTTTATTTCCTCAGAGCAGCAAAATCCGAATAGAACTCGTTGGTGACATAGAGGAATACATCAAGTCAGTTAGTAACCCTCCTGAAGCGGTGACGCGGGGCGCGAACCCTGACCAAAAAAAGGTTATTAAGAGGCTCAATGAGTTGTCACCAAAATTCAAGGTCGTTGACGAGACTCGGTTCAAATATGTGCTTGGCAGCGCCAAACCCAACTCAGCTTTAAGTAACCGTCTTTTTCGAATTCTCGATCAACAGCCACATTTGTATAACGCTATCTTCAATTATTTTAGTCGTTATGAACGCATGCCTGAGACCGTTTCAAAACAACTCTTGAATGCTTTGAGGGGAGCCAGCATTTATGACTCATTTGTCGCATCAGGATTGCGAGCGATTCAGTTAAAGTGCCATCCAGCGGTGCAACAGGGCTTGGAGAAGTTCGCCAAAGAATGTTTAGAAAAAAACTCTGTAAAGGCTGAACTACGTGCTGCCGCTGCTGCAATACTTTTATCCAGTGGGCGCTTATCGTGGAAAGAGACAGAGCATTACGTTCTTGAATCAGACGAATGGTGGGAGCGGTCTGAACTGATTAGGTACGTTCGTGAAGACATTATTGGTAAGCCATCTTATGAATCTTTGATTAACAAACTTCTTGAAGATGAAGTTGTAGATGTGAGTCTCGTTGCAGCAGATTTGCTTGCAGAGCAATCTTTAGATCTGATCGCTCCAACCGATACGATCAACGTCGTGGCGCAACTTTCATTGCGGGAAACTGGTTACATTTCAGTACGGCGACAAAACACTTGCCCTATCAAAAAAGCAATGGGGCATATACTGGGCAATTCCGTTACTGACATTGAGTGGAAGAGTCTTTTGGGTAAGCACTATTCGAACATGGCAAAGAAAGCTGCACGGCTTCGCGCTTATTCTGAAAGTGATCCCAGTGCGTGGATAAATCTACTGGACACTTTTCACGATACGTTACTGGACTCATTGTTTGAACACGATCCTACTTGTCGTGGAGCTTATGGACTGGGATACATGGGCCGAGCTTTTGATTCTGCTAGAGGTGCGGCTTTTCTCGGTAAATACCCTGAGTCGTTCAAGACATTTCGCAAGATTCATCAAAAACGTCTCGAATCTCAGTTATCCCACGCCGTTGCTAAACACGGGCCCTCAAGAAAACTACGGAAGACGAAATCCATTGAGTTCAAATATATCGAAAAGATCAGACCTGCATTGCGCAAGGCGTATATTGAGATATGGTCTAAGTGGTAGCGGAACGCCGTTTTGTTTCAGCCGTGACATTGCTGCAAACTCTCGACACTCATCTTGATCTTGCAGCAACGAAGTAGCCACTGCACGCTACGCAGTGGCGTATTCCGTATAAGGCCGTACCTCTGCCGGTTGAAAGCCGAGAACGATGTCGTCTTTGCGAATACCAGCTTCTTCCAAATCAGCGGCGACGCCGTGTTCCGTCCAATCGTCCTGCACCCAGATTTTGCCGTTGAGAATTTCGAGATGGACGATGATGGCATGCACGCGGCGCGCTTTGTCCCAGCCTTCGCGCAAGAGTACGTAACTGTCCGTGCGGCGATCAAAGACCGTCTTGTCGCGCAAGCTGGGAAAACCGTTCAAGTCGTTAACCCGTTGTGTTAAGACGCGCTCGATGACGTTTCGGTATTGTTCCAGTTTATCCATTGCACAACCTCCTCGGTTTGCGGATCGAAAACCAGCAGTCGTACACGCTCGGTTTCGATGAACTCGGTAACGTGCGGCTGGCTAATGAAATCATCGTAAACGTTCAGGCTCACGGCCAAAAACAATTCGCGTCCAGGATGATGCCGTTGCAAGAGATAGTGGTAAAGCCATAACTGCCCCAGCGCATCTTCAAGATCGTCAATGCGAGAGGGCTGAGAAAGCTCTTGATCTCGAAAGCGATTTTCAGCGAATCCTTTTCCGCCGCAATCAGACGCTCCGCGCCCAAATCAATTTGCACGGAAGTTCATCCCCACGGCAGTGACAGCGGGTCATGCGTTACCGTCCAACCGTCTCTTTCGAGAGCACGCCTGACGTGATCGTGAAAAATGTCTCTGGCCGCCATAACAACCTCATCCGTGAAGTTCTTGCAAACTCACCGCACTCATCTTGTCCTGCCGCAACGAAGCAATCGTACTTACGTGTTTGCGGGCACTACAGCAGTAAGGCCTTCACTTCCAAAAACTCTTCCAACCCATACTTGCCAAGTTCGCGTCCATTGCCCGATTGCTTGTATCCGCCGAACGGAGCCAGCGGATTGAATTTGCCGCCGTTGATTTCGATTTGTCCGGTGCGTAAGCGGCGCGCTACACGCTGGGCGCGCGCGGGGTCGCCTGACCATACGCCGCCGCTCAAGCCGTAGACGGTATCGTTGGCAATGCGCACGGCGTCGTCTTCGTCTTGATAGGCGATGATCGAAAGTACGGGGCCGAAGATTTCTTCCTGCGCGATGGTCATTTGGTTGTCTACGTTGGCAAAGACGGTGGGGCGTACGAAATAACCTTTGTCCAAGCCTTCGGGTTTTTCTGCGCCACCTGCGACGAGCGTTGCGCCTTCAGCGATTCCTTTTTGAATATACCCAACTACGC
>JABFSD010000181.1 GCA_013140935.1 Acidobacteriota bacterium | reverse complement strand
GCTCCCGTCGTGGTCAATCAGGAAAGCGAGCCGTTACCGCAAGCCCTACGCTTTTTTTACGAAGATATGCGAATGCCTTTGCTCGCGGCAGACATGCGCGGCCATTTGCTGGCTGATCTGTTGGTGCCGGCGCAACCCGGCAGGACGCTCAACGACACCATCAATCAGCTCAAGGCCAAATACGATTTTGAGAACGCCTATCGCCGCCGCGACGAAATTCGCTCGGTCGCCAAGCTCGCTTATCGCACCGGACTTTTCGATTTCGGCCACGAACATCCGTCGCTGGCGGCGCACATCAAACAAATCAAAGAGCCTGATTCTGAAAGCGCCAATCGTCGCGCCGATAAGACGTTGTTGCGGCTGGCGCTCGAAGCCAACTATCGCCTGACGCGCCGCGAAACCGCCGAAGCTCTCTTCGCGCCCGAACACGATGCCGCTTATGCGAGCGAATTGCTCGAAGAGTTCGTCAACGAAAAACTGGCGGACGATGAGCAGGGGCAGTATTTCATCAAGCAAACCGATGCGTTCACGCGCGGGCTGGAACTGCCCGAACTGTTCCAGATCAAAAACGACATGATGCAAACGCGGCGCGCGACCAACGAAATCTATTTGCCCAACGACCCTGACCGCCTGTTCGACAAAGCGGTCGAATGGCGACGGACGAATTTTGAAGCGAGCGCCAATTGCGCGTTGCAAGGTTGCGCGGCATTGATGGGGCTTTACGCGCAACGCGAGCCGGGGTTGGGCACGGACGGCTTTCATTGGGGATTGGCAACTTATGCCAGCGCGCGCGCGGGCGTATCGTTTCGCAAACGCGATCCGCAAACGGCGCAGGGCTATTACCTGGCGTTCTTTCGGTTGATGCAGGAAGGCGATTATGCGTGGGAGATGTTGCGACCGCTGTTGCCTTCGCTGATGAGTTACTTCTGGATGACGATCACCCACGAGTTGCACTTGCGCATTCAATCGTTCACCGGCCATTCAGCGCCGGGCGAAACCGTGATGGCGATCGTGCGCGAATTGAACGATTTCGGACGCGACAAATTCGCCGAACTAGCCAGTGATTTCGCCAGCGTCAATGCGGCGCAATTGCGTACGCTGATCGCACAAATCGAAGCTGCTCCGGCTGCGCCCGAACAACAAATGGCGTTGAAACTTTTGGCTTCGGCACTTTGAGATGTAAAACAAGATGGCATCTTGTTCCCATCTCACTGGAACAAGATACCATCTTGTTCCACAACCCAATCAGACTTGCGAGTATGACGAACATTATCGAAATGCGCGGCATCACCAAACGCTTCGGCGCGGTGACGGCGAACCAAAACATATCGCTCGGCATTCCTGCCAATACGATTCACGCGATCATCGGCGAGAACGGAGCGGGCAAGTCTACGATCATGAAAATCCTTTACGGCTTTTACACCGCCGATGAAGGAGAAATCGTAATTGATGGCGTGGCGCGTGCGATTCGCAATCCACACGATGCCATCACGCTCGAAATCGGAATGGTGCATCAGCATTTCATGCTCGTGCCGCCGATGACCGTACTCGAAAATATCGTGCTGGGCGCGGAACCGGGCCATCTATTGAAGCTCGACGTAAAAACCGCCGAGCGCAAGATTCGCAAGTTGTCGGATGATTTCGGCTTCGCGCTTGATCCGCACGCGCTGGTCGCCAATCTTTCAGTCGGCCAACAGCAGCGCGTCGAAGTTCTCAAAGCCCTTTATCGCGGTGCGCGCATCTTGATTCTCGACGAACCCACCGCCGTACTCACGCCGCCCGAAGTCGAAGAGTTTTTCAAAATCTTGCGGCGCATGCGCGAGCAGGGCAAAACGATCATCATCATTACGCACAAGCTCAACGAAGTGTTGGCGCTGTCAGACGACGTGACGGTGATGCGCGACGGTCAGGTCGTAGGCAACGTGGCAACCCGCGACACTAACGCCGCCGAACTCGCCCGTATGATGGTCGGACGCGACGTGTTGTTGCATGTCGAAAAGCCCGTAGCGCGTCCACAAAACGCCGTGCTGGAAGTAAACAACCTCAAACTCGGCACGGCACTCAACGACGTTTCGTTCAACATCCGCGCCGGAGAAATCGTCGGCATCGCGGGCGTCGAAGGCAACGGACAAACCGAATTGATCGAAGTCCTCGCTGGCTTGCAACGCGCCGCGTCAGGCACACTCAAGCTCAACGGCAATGACATCGCCAAACTCAGCGCACGCCAGCTCAAAGAACTCGGTGTCGCGCACATTCCCGAAGACCGCCATCAGCGCGGCTTGTTGTTGGATTTCGATTTGAGCGATAACGCGATGCTGGGTACGCACTATCGCGCTCCGGCGGCGGCGGCTTCGGGCTTGCTGGATCGCGCGGCGATTGCGGCAAAGACTGAAAATTTGATTCGTGATTACGATGTGCGTCCGCCGAATGCGGCGCTGCCTGCGCGGGCGCTGTCGGGCGGCAATCAGCAAAAGCTCATCATCGGACGCGAGATCGGGCGCGAATTCGATTTGCAACCCAAGCTGTTGTTGGTCTCGCAACCTACGCGCGGCGTAGACATCGGGGCTATCGAATTCATCCATCGCAAGCTCGTCGAATTGCGCGACACCGGCGTCGCCATCCTGCTCGTATCCGCCGAACTCGAAGAAGTCTTGTCACTCGCCGACCGACTGCTCGTGATGTATCAAGGCCGCATCGTCGGTGAAGTTGATCCGGCCACGGTGTCGCAGGAAGAGTTGGGATTGATGATGACGGGCAGCAAGCGTTAAAAAATTAGACAGGATTGACAGGATTTTCAGGATTCACAGGATTGACCAATAGGCATAAGCATTGCAGCTTTTTCTCTCATCCTGTGAATCCTGAAAATCCTGTCAATCCTGTCTAATTTTTTTTGCGCGTGCGGAAGTATTCGATCACTGGCGGCAGCACCGAAAGAATAATGATGCCGAAAACGACGTAGGTGAAATTGCGTTTGATGATCGGGATGTTGCCGAAGAAATAGCCGAGAAAGAGAAAGCTGGCGATCCAGGCGATGCCGCCGACGATGTTGTACAAAATGAATTTGCCGTAACTCATCGCGCCGATGCCGGCGACGAAAGGCGCAAAGGTGCGAATGATCGGCATGAAGCGCGCGATGATGATCGTCTTGCCGCCGTACTTTTCATAAAACTCATGCGTGCGTTGCAAATGTTCGCGGTTCAGCCAACGCGATTTTTCGCTTTGAAAGATTTTCGGCCCGACGTATTTGCCGATCCAGTAATTCACCGTGTCGCCCAGAATGGCGGCGATGCTCAACAAGACGAATAGGGTAAAAACATTCAAGCTGCCTTGCGCTGCGAACAGACCAATCGCAAACAGCAACGAATCGCCGGGCAAGAGCGGCATTACCACCAGGCCGGTTTCGACGAAGATAATCAAAAACAAAATGGCATACGTCCACAAGCCGTATTGCGCAATGATGTCGCCGAGGTGTTTGTCTATGTGCAGGATGAAATCAATGAGCGATTTGATGAAGTCCATGTAAGATGAAGCGGTTTTTCCTTTGGTGTTTGGGATGATGTAAACGCGCGAGAGTTTCAACGTTCGGCCTGCGTTGCGTCAAACCTTGCGCAAAAAAGTTTTCGCCGATTGAATCCAAACGCGGGCGCGCTGCGGATACATCAGCACAACGCGGGAGAAAAGCTCCCCGCGAAAAATCTTGGAATCAAGCAATCAGAAGGAGAAACACTTTTATGAAAAACATTTTGAAGACAGGTGTGCTTGCCGCAACGCTGCTGCTAGGCGCGGTGGCACCGCAATTCGCGCAAGACGGCATGATGGGTAAGAAAGAAAAGGGTACGGTGATGGTCGGCGGCGCGCCGATGTATCCGACCAAAGACATCATTGATAACGCGGTCAATTCGAAAGATCACACGACATTGGTCGCGGCGGTCAAAGCGGCGGGTTTGGTCGAAACGTTGAAAGGTGCGGGGCCGTTCACGGTGTTCGCTCCGGTGAATGCTGCGTTTGCGGCACTGCCTGCGGGTACGGTAGACAACCTGCTCAAGCCGGAAAACAAAGCGACGCTGACGGCTGTGCTGACCTATCACGTCATTGCCGGACGCTTCAACGCGGGCGACGTGATGAAAGCGATCAAAGCAGGGAAGGGCAAATTCGTAGCGAAAACCGTGCAAGGCGCTGAACTGACCTTTATGACCAAAGGCGGCAAGGTCATGGTGACGGATGCCAAAGGCGGTGTGGCGACGGTGACGATTGCGGATGTGAATCAATCGAACGGTGTGATTCACGTGATTGATAAAGTGCTGCTTCCTTAATGCAGTGTGAGAGCGGTCTGGTGATTGATATCCAGACCGCTCTCAGCGATTTTTTTCAACACAAGCATCTGCCTATACAGAATTTCCCAGCTAATCCTTCCGGCGAGACTAAGTCCGTAATGAACGAAACGAGGATGCCGCCCACGAGCCACAATATGCTCCGAAGCAGAAGTCGCTTGCCTGAATACTTGCTTTGGTTGGTAAGAATGATGAGTAGAATGATTCCCCATTCCAGTATGCGTAGCGGCGTATAAATTTTGAAGTAAACGGCTGAGGTGTTGTCAGAACTGCTTAAGGGAACGGTGAAGAAAACGAGAGCTCCCAAAAATAAGCCTAATCCCCAACGGAGAGCGCCTAATCCAAGTAAGATTGAAAAACGCGGTGGATCGTTAGTTAGCCAAGCAATGCCAACGCCAGACCAGAGCGCGTAAACAAAAAACTTTACGATTGCGTAGATGAGCATTCTTATTCGCTTAGGCGATCGCTTCCAGTCCGTGTTTTTCGACCAGCGACAACAGCTTCAACGAAGGCCCGGCAGGTTTCTTCTCACCCCGCTCCCACTTGCTGACATAATCTTTCGACACGTTCAGATAGCGCGCAAAAACCGATTGGCTAACTTCTTCGCGCTCGCGCAAGGCGCGGATTTGTTCAGGCGTAAAGTCATGAATAAGAGTTAAGCACGAGTGATCGAAGCTGCGCATCGTCTGTTTGTCAATCACGCCTGCGTCATACATTCCTGCTGCCGTTTCATGGATTGCCGCGAACGCCTCACTTTTATAGGTTTTAGCTTTTTTCATCGGAAGTCACCTCTTGCCAGGTTTCATTATGCGGACGCAGCTTCCAGATAAAGTTCTTCGATGCGATCAATTACCCGCTCGCGCTCAAAGCGTTCGCGCACGGTCAAGCTGGCGAGTTCGCCGAGTTGTACGCGCAGGTGACGGTCTACCAACAAACGGGAAAGCGCGTTGACCAGTCCCCACACGTCGTCGGGTTCGATGAGCAGGCCGGTCATTTCGTCTTCGACAATCTCGGCCATGCCGCCTACGCGCGTAGCCACGACGGCGCATCCAGCGGCCATCGCTTCAATCACGGCTAAAGAAAACGCTTCGTTGTCAGAGGGCGCGACGATGACGTCAAAGGCGAGCATGCGTTGCGGCAGTTCGGGGACGAAGCCGGTGAAATGCACTTGTTCGCGGATGCCGAGTTCGTCGGCGAGCGCAACCAAACTGGCAGCGTAAGCTTCATCTGCATCATTCGTGCCGGGTGCGCCGACGATGACGAAATCTACGTCAGACCAGTGGCGTGTTTTGATGAGTTGATGCGCGGCGCGCAAAAACAAATCCTGTCGTTTGAGCGGCGTGATTTGTCCGATGAGGCCGATGGCCCAACTGCGACGCAAGCCTAAGACGTGGCGCGCGGCGTCGCGGTTGAGATTGCCGATGCGTCGCAAGTCTACCCAATTGGGAACGACTTCGATGCGTTCGGCGTGTTGCGGAAAGGCTTCCTGCAAACGTCCGGCGACGGCGCGCGCCACGTCTT
>JABFSD010001066.1 GCA_013140935.1 Acidobacteriota bacterium | reverse complement strand
AAACCGAACCGGCGCAATTGCTCGCCGCCGTGCGCAACGAATTGCTACAACTCGATCCGCGCTTGCCGATTGCGACGACGAAAACGCTGACCGAAAACCTGGGCTTCGCGTTGCTGCCCGCGCGGCTGGCGGCTTCGGTGCTAGGCAGCTTCGGCGTGCTGGCGTTGCTGCTCGCGGCGATTGGGCTTTACGGCGTGATGGCTTACGGCGTAACGCAACGCACGCGCGAACTCGGCATCCGCATCGCGCTGGGTGCCGCCAACCGTGACATTCACAAACTGGTCGTCGGGCAAGGCATGAAGCTCGTGTTGGCAGGACTCGCGCTCGGTCTGTTGGTTTCTTTCGCCGTAATGCGGCTGATGAAAAATCTATTGTTCGGTGTGAGCGCGACTGATCCGCTGACGTTTGCGGCGATTGCGGCGGTGTTGTTGCTGGTGGCGCTGACGGCCTGTTATCTGCCGGCCCGCCGCGCGACAAAAGTTGATCCGCTGACGGCTTTGCGGCACGAGTGAAAGGCGGAACGGGGAGCGTAAGCGACCTGAGCCTTGGCGGCGCGTCCTCTTCGGATCAATAGACGCATTGCCGAGGCTCAGGTCGCTTACGCTCCCCGTTCCGCCTTTGACGGGCGTGCGTTGCCCGGTCACAGCCCTTCCAGCAACAACTGCAACTCCACCGCATCCCAAAATAACAACGCCGGATCAGCCGCGAGCGCCGGGTCGCGTAGTTCAGGGACTTGCCGAAACTGCGCACCTAATAACTCACGATAAGCTTCAAAGGTTAAATGTTGGAGTGGTCGCATGCGTACAGTTTACGCCCGCCCCCACCTTCCGTCACCAAATCGCCGCTTTTTCTACTTTTTTCGGCAAGCGCGGAAACTCTTTTTCCTAAATCACACTTCCACAACGACTTCGCGCTTAACCGAGAATTGCTGTAATCACCGCCTCAAAACGATCAATGGATATTTTACATAACCGATTGGTACGAAAAAGGTTACGAGGCTGGCATTCATTCACTATCTGCGCTTAAACACGCGCAGCAGGTTGGAATAATCATCCGTCCACAATTGCGGAGCGGCGGATTCCAAGCGATGCCAGTGCGGATGTTGAGACAACGTACCGAAATCTTCTGTGCGGCGCGCCAGCACGACCCATATGGCCGGGTCTTGAAACTCGACCGCGTTGCTTTGTTGAACGGCTAAATCATCGTTGATAAGACATTCGAGATTGGCGCTTTGGGCCAGTCCGGCGACGACGGGGCGCAGGTCGAGATAGGTGTTGGAAATGTGCAGCGCGATCACACCGCCGACCGCCAACTTGGCAAGATAAAGTTCCATCGCCTCTTTCGTCAGCAAATGCGTAGGCACGGCGTCGGAACTGAACGCATCCAGCACGATCAAGCCGAATTGTTTTTCCTTTGCTTTGCGCAACTGTAAACGCGCGTCTCCAAACACGATGTGATAGGGCGCGCGCGAACATTTTTTGAGATAGGTGAAATGCCCTGTTTCGTGGGCGACGTGAATGACGCCGGGGTCAATCTCGAAATACGTCCAGTCCTGATGGGCTTGCGCGTAACAGGCCAGCGCGCCTGCGCCCAAACCTACGATAGCGGTTTGGGGTGTTTCGATTTGCTTGGTTTGCAGCGCGCTCATCAGTTGCCCGATGGGGCCGTTTTGATGGTAATAACTTAACGGTTCGCATTGGCGTTGCGGATCGAGATATTGGCGTCCGTGGATGGTATTGCCGTGCCCCAGTTCATAGGATTGCCTGGTACGATCCCGCACCACTCGTTTTACCCCAAAGAAATTGCGTTCTTGCCAGAGTGATTGCTCTACGAAGGAATTCGCACCGGAGCCACTCACGGTGATGATGGCCGCCAGCGTCAGGCTGAGCGGAATGATTTTGCGAATGAACTTGATTCCCAGCAAAGCGGGCAAGCCTAACGAAAGCGCCAACACCAGCGGTGGGGTGACGCCTACGCGAGGTAGCGAAAAGCCCAGGCAAAAAGTCAGCAAGACTAATCCGGCAGGCCACGCAAATTTCAAATTGCGTTCTTTGAAGGTGCGAAAGGGCAACGGCGCTGTTGTCGGACATATCAACAACGCGGCAGTTACCATCAGCGGAAATTCCCATACGCCGGGGAAGAGAAACGGGGCAAGCAAGCTGTTGAATACTCCGCCGAGCATTCCACCGACGGAAAGCCATAAATAAAATTCGGTGAGAAGCGTGGTCGCCGGGCGGCTCTCTGCCAATTGGCGGTGGCAAAGCCAAGCCGCCGTGAAAAAGAACAGCAGCGGCAAACAAACGGCCAGTGTTAGTGGAATCCTGTGACCGGCCAGAATCACGGCAGCCATACATATGCCCGAAATTTGAACGGATTGCATCAGCCGTTTGGCGGCCACCCGTTGCTGTTGTGCGAAAGCCAAAACGAACGTCAACAGGTAAAGTGCGAGTGGTACGACCCACAAGAGTGGAAACGGTGAAATGTTGGTGGACAGATGCGTTGTTACTCCCAGCATCAGGCTGGAAGGTACGAACGCCAGCCACACCCAACGGGCGCGTTGGGGCCAGGTGAGCGGTACATAATCAAGGGCGTTTTTTTGAGTAGATTCAGCGGCGGCGTTTTTTTGCCTACGGTGGCCTGCCTGCCAGCGCACCACAGCGCACGCACCTAACAACAATAGCAATGTGCTATAACTGATCGCCCAGACCAGACTTTGTTGGCGCAAGCGCAGCGTGGGTTCCATCAATAACGGATAACCCAACAATGCCAACAGGCTGCCCACATTGCTCGCGCCATAAAGAAAATAAGGGTCTTGTGCGTCGGGGTGATCGGTTTGCGCGAACCAGTGTTGCAACAGCGGCCCGCTCGTTGCCAGCATTAAAAACGGAGCGCCTACCAGCAACAGTAATTGCCACAGCATCCAACGGATGGGCTGCGCGCCATTGCTCAACGTCGTCAGCGCGTTCTCTGAAATGGCAAACGGCAGCACGAATGCAGCAGCGACGAATAACGACAGGTGGAGCGCGATTTGTGGTTTGAGCGCGAGCTTTTTGGTGATGACGTGCGAATAGCCGTAACCGCCCAGCAGCATAAACTGAAAAAACAGCACGCAGGTATTCCATACGGCCGATGTGCCGCCCAGATAAGGCAACAGCGTTTTGGCAATCATCGGCTGCACGAGAAAAAGTAAGAGTGCGTTCAACAGCAAGGTCAACGCATAGAGCAAACCCATAACACCTGACTCCTTGTTTTCACTCACTTCACCTGGTGGCAGGCGCGTCGGAAACATTTGTGGTCGGACTGATAATCGAAAGGAGGCTCGTCTACAGAGGGCGGACCAGCCAGTTGGAATGCGCGCGCATCAGACCACAGGCGCGCAAGAAGCGTCAATTTTTATTTTCATGATGCCTTGCATCGCCGCAGACCCATCGTTAAGCTGCGCCCTATTTCGCATCCAGCCTCTGACCCACAGACGCAAGAAAAGGTATTCAACCCAAGCACATAATGAAGAGTATCAAGATTTGTTATCACGGCAATTGCTTTGACGGAGTTTCGTCCGCCGCCGTGTTCGGACGTTTTTACCGCGAAAAGATCAACTCCGACTGGCAACAGCGCTTTCAACCCATGGTGCATCGCGCCGGGGCGCTGTTTGACGAAGCCGCTTTCGACGGCGATGAAAACGCCATCGTGGATTTCAAATACAGCAACTCGCCCAAGCTGACCTGGTGGTTCGATCACCACAAGAGCGCCTTTCTTTCCGCCGCAGACGAAGCCCAGTGGCGCGCCGACACCAGCGGCAAAAAGTTTCTCGACGCCGATTACAAATCCTGCACGAAATTCATCGCCGACACCGCGCACAAACTTTTCGGGATGGATTATGCGCATCAGGCCGAACTTATTCACTGGGCGAACATCATTGATGGCGCGTTGTATGAAAGCCCTACTGTGCCCGTCGAAATGAAAGAAGATGCGCTGCGTCTGGCGCTCGTCATCGAAAACAGCAGCGATCCCGCGCTGGCCGCACAAATCATTTTGGCCCTGCAAACACAGGCGATGAACGAAGTCGCCCGCCTGCCTTTCATCGCCGAACGCATCGAACCGCTTTATCAACGGCATTTGCGTTCGATGGAAACGATCAAACAGGCCGCGCGTGTCACCGGCCCCGTCGTCTTTTTCGACGTAGCCGGTCACGACATGGAAGGTTACAGCAAGTTCATTCCTTATTACTTGCATCCTGAAGTCACTTACAGCGTGAGCGTCAGCCAGTCTACGTTTCGCTCAAAAATCTCGGTCGGTTCCAGCCCCTGGGCGCCGCGTCCGCGCACGCACGATCTGGCGAAAATCTGCGAACGCTTTGGCGGAGGCGGTCACGCCGTCGTCGCTGCGATTTCGCTCGCGCCTGAACAATTGACAGAAGCCCGCCGCATTGCCGCCGGCATTGTCGAAGAATTGCAGCACTAAGTGGCGCAGGCTTCAGCCTGCGCTACGTTCTCTTTATCCGTGCAGGCTTGTGCTATAGTGCCGTTCATCCGCAGGCAATCGTGCTAAAACCCTTTGGACAATGAGGTATTCACACATGAAGCGTTGGGGCATTTCTTTTTGTTTGTTACTCGCATTCACCGTTGCGGCCTTTGCGCAAGCGAAGCCATCCGCTGACAATTTCTTTCCCGTCGAACAGGTCAAGCCGGGGATGAAAGCGATCGGTTACACCGTGTTTGAAGGCCGCGAACCGCGCAAGTTCGAGCTTGAGTTATTAGGCGTGCTGACCGGCGCGATGAATCCGGGACAGAGCGCCGTGCTGGTGAAATTGCTCGGCGAAGAGTTTCAACACATTGGCGTATTCGCAGGCATGAGTGGTTCGCCGGTTTACGTTGATGGCAAGCTGTTGGGCGCGGTCGCATTCGGCTATCAGTTCTCAAAAGACGCCATCGGCGGCGTCACGCCCATCAAAGACATGGTGGATATTTTTGAGCAGAAGGAAAAAGCCGCTCCGACGAATCAGCCGCGCAGTATTTCGTTTTCAGAAATTGCGCTCAACGACGACGCGCCCGAATTCAAAACCTTTGTCGAAGACTTCACGCGCAAGGCCGCCGGAGCCGTCGCCGCCAGCAATGCGGGCGGAGTGCCTGCGTTAAAGCGCCTCGCTACGCCGTTGGCGATCACCGGCGTCGCGCCCGAAGTCATCGCCAAATTCGCGCCGCAATTTCAGGCGCTTGGTTTTTATCCCGTAGCAGGCATGGCCGGAGCCGCGCCGATCAGCGAGATGAAAAAGTCGGATGCGAATACGCTCAAGCCCGGCTCGACCATCGTCGTGCCGCTCATTCGCGGAGACTTTTCGATCTCGGCGGCGGGTACGGTGACGTGGCGCGACGGCAATAAAATTTACGCCTTCGGCCATCCGTTTCTTTCGATTGGCGTGTCTGATTTCCCGATGAACGAAGGCGAAGTCATCACCGTGCTGCCGAGTCAGGCGAACTCCTTCAAGATTGCTTATCCGACGGCGCAAGTCGGCGCGATGCTCGGCGACCGTTCGACGGCGATTTATGGCGAGTTGGGCAAGACCGCGCAGATGCTGCCAGTCGAATTAAACCTGCGCACCAGTCGCGGCGAACTCAAGCCTTATAAATTCGATATGGTGGTTGATCGCTTTCTCACACCGATCTTGATGCAGATGACGGTGATGGCGGTGCTGGGCGGGTCAGAGCGCACGATTGGCGATTCGACGCTGCAAATCCGTCAGCAGCTTTCAGTCAAAGGGCAGCCCGACATCACGTTGGAAAATCGCCTTTCGACTTCGATGAATGCGCCAATGGCGGCGGCGTTGGCGGCGGGGCAACCATTGAGCGCATTGCTCAACAG
>JABFSD010001011.1 GCA_013140935.1 Acidobacteriota bacterium | reverse complement strand
GAGTTCAGACAGGTTGATCGTGAAGCGTTCGGAATAGTTCGCGTCATCATCGGATTGATAAATCTTGTAAGGCTCTTTGGTGCGTGCCTTGACGTATTCCTCTGCCACTTCGTCGGCGTACATGATGCCGCTCTTGCCGCCCGCTTCGATTGCCATATTGGTGATGGTGAAACGCGCTTCCATCGAGAGCGACTTGAGGCCCTCGCCGCGATATTCCATCGCCTTGTAACGCGCGCCGTCTACGCCAATGATCGAGATGATGTGCAGGATGATGTCTTTTGAATAAACGCCGTGTGGCAACGAGCCGGTGAGTTCAAACAGCATGCTTTCGGGCACTTTGAACCAGAGTTCTCCGGTGGCGAGCGCCGCCGCGAGGTCGGTCGAACCTACGCCGGAAGAGAACGTGCCGAGCGCGCCCATCGTCGTCGTATGCGAATCGCCGCACACAATCGTTTGGCCGGGAATGACGTGGCCTTGTTCGGGCGCAATTGCATGGCAGATGCCGTGATTGCCGACTTCGTAATAACGTTCGATGCCTTGTTCGATGCGCCATTCGCGCAGGTATTTGGAAAGCTCCGCCGACTTGATGTCTTTGTTCGGCACGAAATGATCAGGCGTCACGAGAATCTTCGACGGGTCGTGAACTTTGTTAATGCCCAGTTTGCGCAACATCGAAACGGCGGGCGGTGTCGTTACGTCGTGGCAAACGATCAAGTCGAGTTTCGCGTTGACGATCTCGCCCGGCACGACACTGTCGCGTCCACTGTGCGCGGCGAGAATCTTTTCAGTAATTGTCATTCCCATAATCAAGCTCCAGTTGGCAGTTGCCGGTTGGCAGTTGCCAGTTACTAAATTTAGTTCGCAATACGCAGGCGTGGGCAATCGTGGGCAATCTTAACTGCCAACTGCCAACTGCTCACTGCCAACTGCTTTCCGCCGATCTTTTGAATAAATCGCCTTGTTGACCGCATTCAAATAAGCGCGCGCGCTCGCGTCAATCACGTCAGTGCTGGCGGCTTTGCCGGTGTAAGCCGTGTCGTCAAATTCGACGTGAACGAAGACTTCGCCGACCGCGTCGTCGCCTTTGGTGAGCGAACGCACGGTGTAATCCATCAGCGTGCCGCGCATACCCGTAATCTTATCAATCGCCTGATAGACCGCGTTCACGGGGCCATCGCCCGATGACGTATCAGTTTTCTCTGCATCGCCGGTTGTGTCATGCAGCGTCACCAGCGAAGTCGAAAGCGTCGAAGTTCCCGCCGTCGCCTGCAAATTGCGCAATTTGTAACGCTCAGGAATCGAAGCAATGCCGTCTTGTAAAATCGCCATCAGGTCTTCGGCAAAAATTTCTTTCTTCTGATCGGCCAACTTGGTGAACAACTTATAAGCCTTGTCGAGTTCAGGCCGCGACAGGTCGTGCCCCATTTCTTCGTATTTCGCTTTCAGCGCGTGGCGCCCCGAATGTTTGCCCAACACGATGCTGTTGGTTTTCACGCCGATAGATTCGGGCGTCATGATTTCGTAAGTGATGCGATTCTTGAGCATGCCGTGTTGGTGAATGCCCGCTTCGTGCGCGAAGGCGTTCTTGCCGACGACGGCTTTGTTCGGTTGCACCTGCACGCCCGTGATGTTCGAGAGCGTCTGGCTCGAACGATAAAGCTCTTCGGTCACGATGCCGTTTTCATAAGGCATCAAATCTTTGCGTACTCGTAAAGCCATCACGATTTCTTCCAATGAAGCATTGCCCGCGCGTTCGCCGATGCCGTTGATCGTGCATTCGATTTGGCGCGCTCCGGCTGAAATCGCCGCGAGCGAATTGGCTACGCCTAAGCCCAAATCGTTGTGGCAATGTACGCTGATGACGGCCTTGTCAATGTTGCGTACGCGCTGTTTGAGCGTAGAAATAATGTGGTGATATTCGCTCGGAATCGTATAGCCGACCGTGTCGGGAATGTTCACGACCGTCGCGCCTTCGTCAATGACGGCTTCGATAATTTCGCACAGATAGTCCATATCAGAGCGCGTCGCGTCTTCGGCGCTAAACTCTACGTCGTCGGTGAAACGCTTGGCGAGCCTGACGGCTTCGCGCGACATTTCTAAAACTTCTTCGCGCGTCTTTTGCAGCTTGTATTGCAAGTGAATGTCTGACGTAGCGACAAACGTATGAATGCGCGGTCGTGCCGCATCGGCCAAAGCGCCCCACGCGCGTTCGATGTCTTCTTTCACCGTTCGGCATAACGAAGCGATGATCGGACGGCGACAGGTTTTGGCGACTTCGCGGATGGCGGCGAAATCGTCGTCTGACGCGATGGCAAAACCGGCTTCAATCACGTCAACGCCAAGTGCGTCGAGTTGGCGCGCCATGCGAAGTTTTTCTTCGAGGTTCATGGAACAGCCGGGCGATTGTTCGCCGTCGCGCAAAGTCGTGTCGAAAATGATTAAGCGGTCGCTCATACGTTGCTCTCCTTCATAAAATCGTTAGGAGCGTTACGCATCCTAACATCAGGGTTGCTGGTTGCTCTCACGCCGAAGCATTGACGTGATTTATTATTTTTGCGATTTTATAAACGATGCTTATGGTCGCCGCAAGCGATATTTTCGCTTGGCCCGACATTTGTTGAGACCAATGGGCTTCCAATTCAGGAGATTCGCTTTATGGATTTATCGCAACTCGAAATTTTTTTGTGCATTGCCGAAGAGAAAAGTTTTTCGCGCGCGGCGGAAAAGATGCACCGTACTCAACCCGCCATCAGCATTGCGCTCAAACGGCTGGAAGAAGAACTCGGCGAAACGCTTTTCGACCGCAGTTCCAAGTCAGGCACGCTCACCGAAGCCGGACGCATTCTGCTTTCTTATGCGCAGCGGATGATTAACTTGCGTGACGAGGCGCTTGAATCAGTCAGCGAACTGCGCGGGATGTTTCGTGGACGTTTAACCATCGGCGCGAATGAAAGCACTTCGCTTTATGTGCTGCCGCCGCTCTTGCGCGAATATCGCAAGGGGCATCCCAACATCAAGATCGAAGTCTTTCGCAACATCTCAGAACGCATTCCGAATGAAGTGCTCGAACGCAACCTGGATTTCGGCTTTCTGTCGTTCGATCCTTTGCATCCGGCGTTGCAATCGTTCGAGGTGCATCGTGATGAACTCGTTTTGGTCGTCCCCGCCAATCACGGACTCACCAAACGCAAAGGCGTGACGATTCGTGATCTGGGGCAGGAACAGTTCGTCGCGCACAACGTCAAGACTCCGGCACGCACACGCATCTTTGAACTATTCGCGCAAAACCGTACGCCGCTAAATATCTGCATTGAATTGGCGACGCTCGACACGATCAAGGATTTCGTGCGCGAAGGCATAGGCATTGCCATCCTGCCGCGCGTCTCAGTGCAAAACGAACTCGAAAGCGGCGAACTCGTTGAGATTCCGATCAAAGGCATGAAGATCGAAAAGCCGTTGCGCCTCGTTCATCGCCGCGAACAAAACATGTCGCACGCGGCCAAGTCGTTTTTGGATATTGTGAAAGCGAATATGAACAGCACCGGGCTGAACGGACAGCCGACCGAGTAAGGTTTAATTATCGGTCTTGTCGGCGACCGCTTTGAGAATGCGTCCGACGAGATGGTCTACGCGCCAGCGTGGGCCGACGCGATAGGCGAGCGAGAGCAATTCGGCCCACCACAGCACGCGCTTGATCGTGCCTTCGGGGAACTCGTTCGTCGTTTGATTGAGGCGGCGATAAAGTTCTTCGACGGTTTGTTCGCCGTTGGTTTCGAGCGCGAGCAGGATGCGTTTGGCGATGAGCTCATCGCTTTGCAGCGCGGCTTGCGTGAGGCCGAGCATGCGCGCCAGGTCTTGCGCGACGTGCTTGTCTTTCAAATCCTTAGCCGTAGCGCGCAGGTGTTCCATCCAGTGGAAACTATCCACCTGGCTGCGCTGATAAAAGTATTCGAGCAGCATCGGCCAGTTGCCGGTGACGGCGCTGATGCGTTCGCGTCCGGCTTCGTCAATGTTGAAGTCGCGGTCGTCGAGCCATTGTCTTAACGCGTCGTCGTGCCAGGGCTTCAGGCTGTAAGGCGTGACGTTTTTGCCCGGCAGTAAATCAAAGGGGCGCGATTGCTGGCTCACGAGTTGCCAGGCGCGCGCCGGGTCGGCGATGAAAGCTACGCGAACGTAGGTGCTTTGCGCGCTGTGGTGATCGAGCGTTTGGTGCGCTTCTTCAATCCAGTGTTCGTCCCAGACGCAACTCGGCGGGACGTAAAGCAACGTAGTACCGTTTTGCTGACGCGCGAGGGCTTCGTTGAGTTGTTTGCTAAAGCCGGATTGTTTTTCGTTTTCGACGCTGACGAACAGGCCGCGCGGCGTGGCGACTTCGGCGAATTCGCGCAACGTATCGAGTCCGGCGGCGTCGGTGCCGAAGATCAGCGAGATGCCGTTTTTGCGGCTGCGCAATTCGAGCATTTCCTGCGCGGTGAGCGGGCTGCGGCGCGGCGAACCGGTACGCGCGGCGCGGAACGTGGTCGGGTTATATTTTTGCGGCGTCTTGCGCACGCGCTGCAATTCGGCGGCAATTTGATCTTCGTTGCCGAGCAACACGGCGACGCCTTTGCTGCGCAAGGTGTAACCCTTTTCCGTCACGCGCAAAATTCCGAGTCCCACCATTTCATCCAGCAACACGGGCAGCGCATTGTTGGCTAATACGGATTGGAAGCCTTCGCTCCACCAATACAAGGCTTGCGCGGCAACCCACGAAACGGGGAAACCTTCGGTCAAGGCTTCTTCACCGTTGTGCATAATGCCGTCGGCCATGGCGTAAGCGATCACGCTGTAACGCTCGTCCACTTGCAAGGTCAGCAACAAGCCCGCACGAATCGCGGCACGCAAGTCCTGGCTGCGATAGGCTTCGTCTACGTCTTCCGACGTAATGAAATAAGGCGGTCCGTTATTCGATTGCTGACGGTTGGGGTTGCTCAAGTATTTGAGCAGATGATTGCAGTAATGCTGAATCAGGCTCGGATAATAGTTCGTGCGCCACAAGATGCGGCGTACGAGATCGGGCGTTTCAAATACGTAGCCCAAGGCGTTGAGCGGTTCTTCGATCAGCTTGCGGGCTTCGTGCGCTTCGTGGCCGAGCAGCGGACCGATGCTGATCGGCGTACCGAATTGCGCGAGCGGATGATCGGCGACGCGCGTCATACGCGGAATGTTGTGCACGCCGGCGAAGACGATCTTGAAACGGCGATTGGTTTTTTCCATCAGCCCGCGCAAGCGCGAAGCGCGCACGAACTGTTCTTTCTCATCGGCTTCGAGAAAGCGATCGGCCTGATCGAGCAGCACGAGAATGCGGCGTTGTTGATTGCCATCGAGCCAGTCGCAGATCTGATCGAGCAACGTGACCGCATTGTCATATCCGCTGTTGACGACCTTGTGCCGTTTCATCTCTTCGCCCAGCAACATCCACAAATCGTCGAGGTTACGTTGCGTGCCGATGTTTTCGCCTTCGAGATCGAGGAAGATCGCGATCCGCCCTTTTTCCAGATCGTGGAAGTTACGCTCTACGTCACGCAACAGCGCGGTCTTGCCGAGGCGGCGTCCGCCAAACACGAAGCCCGAACCGGTCGGACTCATGATGGACTTCCGTTCCTGAATGCGGCCATAAAACATTTCGGGCGGCACGCTGGTCGCGGTGTAAGGCTCGGTCCAGGTGAAAGGCAGCGTGCATTCAAACAGCGTGTGCAGCCGCGGCGCTCGCTGACCGTAAAGGTAAAGCATCAACACAGCGTCGAGCACGACGACGGTTTGGCGATGTTCGCGGCACAGGCGCGCGAGCGCCGGACGCATCTCGTCATTCATCTGGCCGAA
>JABFSD010000538.1 GCA_013140935.1 Acidobacteriota bacterium | reverse complement strand
ACCGTGCGACGTTGCCGCAAACGCCGAGCGTGACCCCTGCCGTCATGCCGCGTCCGGTGAAAGAAACGCCCGAAGCCTTGCGTCAGCGCATTTCCGCCGTGCCCGCCGCGCCTACCGAAGAACCCTTGATGAAGTTGCGCGAAGAGATGGAAGCGCGGCGCAACGCGACCTCCACTCACGTATGTCCGCGTTGTGATTCGGCCCTGACCAAACGCCGTCATCGCAAAGGCTGGGAAAAAGTCTTATTGAGTTGGACGGAATGGCGTCCTTATTTGTGTACAGATTGCGGTGCGACGTTTTATGCGCGCCGCAATGCCGCGCGCCATTCGACCGTGCTGACGCGCAACGAAGCCGAGTTCGTCAAATCATCGTGCTTCAACCAGCAGCGAGAAGGGGACGACGCGTGAGCCGTAAACCAGCGTTCCCATTTGCATCGTTTCAGGAAACGTAGGGAAGTTCAGCCTGAATTCAAATGCCTCGCCCGCCTTTAATTTCACGATGCCGTCATTCGGCAAAGTCTTGCCATTGACCTCGGCCGTACCTTTCAACTTGTGTTCGCGGCAATGTTCATCCAGCAAATAAGCCCGGCCCGTATCGTTAATCGTCCAGCGTCCGCGACTCAACAGATAAATCGGCAAATGAAATTCGGCCGGCTGGGTCGGAGCGTAAACCACCATGCGCAACGTCGTCGTTTCGGTTTCGCGCTCGCGGGCAATCGCGGCGATGGATAAACCGGCGGCTTGATTGACTTCGGCAGGCGGCAGACAGCGGCGTAGGTTATCCATCGTGAGTTTGAGGGCGGCGCGGCGCTGGATTTCAGGGTCAGGCTGTTTGCAACTCAAGCACAACAGATAAAGCAACGCGATAAATAACAACACCGCCATTCGCTTAGATTTCATAGTGGTAAACGCGCGCGCAGGATTGCCCATTGAGCCTTGCCCATTGTCCATTGATTCATCGGGGGTATCGCAGTTGCGAATAATTTCCACTGCTTATCAATGGACAATGGGCAAGGCTCAATGGGCAATTCAACATTGTTCTCAATTCGTTTTCGGCTTGCCTTTGGGTTTGGTGATGGCGGTCAATAACTTCATCAACTCGACGCAATCGGGATGAATCGAGTCGTATTGTTTGGTTTCGAGATAGTCGCTATCGCGCAGCAACTCGAGCCAATATTCCGTTTCAGAAGCGCGCTGCAAGGCGACTTTCATTTCGTGAATGAAATTGGAAAAGCCTTCCGCTTCTTGCGCCGCTTTGACGCGCGCACCGATTTGCGTACCTGCCGCGAGCAAGGCTTTGCTCATCACGAATTCTTTCTTTTCATCGGTGAGATATTTGTATAGCCGCACGACGCGTAACGCGAAGGCGTAAGATTGGGTTAGCACCGGATTGTCAGTCATAAAACCTCCTGGTTGATTGGTTGAGTTAGCGTTCCACGTATGGACGCGATTGCACGATGTAAATCTGTGATCCCACCGTAACCCATTCGATGTCCTGTTTGGCTCCGCGAAAAACGCCCTCAATTTGCAGCGCCGCGCGCGCCAGCCGTTTGACCACGGCGTCAGTCAACACGGCGCGTTCCGTTTCGACTTTGAATTCGCGCACGCCACCGCGTTCGTCAAAGGTCAGCATCGTATCGTCGTTCGAGCGGGTCAGCACTTTTACGCTTTGCGTTCGCGGTTGATAGAGCAACTGTTCCGGTACACGACGGCCTTCGACGACGCGGATGCCGAGACCGCGTTGCGCGTTGACGTAAACCGATGCGCGATCCGCTTTATCGAACGGATTGGTCGTGATGAGTACGCCGGCGGCTTCGGCTTTGACGCCGGTTTGAATCAACACGGCGGCGTATACGGCGGAATGATTGATGCCCGCGCTTTCGCGCGCTTCGTAAGCGGCGAAATTCCAGAGCGAAGCCCAGACAGTCTTGACGGCTTCGAGCAAAGTGGCGTCTTCACGCACGTTGGGCACGGTGGTGTAAAGTCCCGCGCCGCTGAAATTCGGCAAGTCTTCGGCGTTGGTCGAACTGCGGACGAATACGCCTGCATCGCCTAACAGCGCGCGTTTGCGGGCGACGACGTTGCGCGCAAAGGCTTCGTTGAGCTTGCCTGCCTGCAGCTTCGCGCGTAAGGCTGCGAGTTGTTCTTTGCGATAGGCCGCGTCGTGATTGAAACGGTCGTGGCCCAACAATTCGAGAATCGTCGTGTCAAAACCGTTCTCTTGCAAAAACTGCTCGTAATAAAAAAACGGAAGGCTGAATCCATCCGGCACCGTGATGTCGCGCACCGTTTTGAGTTTGGTGGCGAAGGCGACTTCACCGAGGTTGGCGGCTTTGGCGCCGAAGCGCTTCACGTCGGTGCGCCGTTGCGCTTTGAGTTCAGTGAGTTCTTTCCATTCAAGGTCGGCGGCGGGTGTGAGCAGGTCGGAACGTTTGGCCAACTGGCGTCCGCGTTCAGCGGCTTCGTTCGTAGTTGTCGGACGCAGCGTGAATCCGTCGGCGCGCGTCTCGAAATAAACGAACTTGCCCACCAACGCCGCGTACTTTTCCGCCGCATCTTTGATAAACGCATTCGGAATGCCCCAGCCTTTTGCCAACAGATTTACGTGCGCGAGCGGCGTAGCCATCGTCGTCGTAATGACGCCAGACACGGGCGTGAGCGTGAGCGGCGCTTCGCGGAAGATGACGATTTCGTTGCGATCAAAGATGAGGTCGTCGCTGAAACGGCTCACGATGCGCAGCACGCCCGCGTTCGTGGCGTTGTGCAAAGATTGATAATCGCGTTTCGGATCGAGTTCGCCCAACTTGAGACGCGGCAGATCATTGAGCGCAACAGCTTCTTCCTCCTGTCGTGCGGAGTTCGGCTTGAACGTGAGCGGCGCGAAGAAGCTGCTTTGCAAGGCCGCGTGGGTTTCACGAATAATCGCCGCCGTCGCCAAGTCGCCTTCCCAGTATTCAAACGTGAACTGATTGAGTTTTGGTTGATAAGCTATCGTGCCGACAATGAAGCGACGTTTGGCATCGAGATAATTGTTTTTGAAAAAGGTCGCGCCGCGTTCGAGCGAAAGGTAATTGGCATTCACGAATTCGCTGTGAAAGCTGTAACGCCGCGAGTTGACGTAATAAACCTTATCTTTGGGTGCGGCGCGATCAATTACGAACATCAAGTGCGGCAAGGCGGCGAAACGGCCTTCGTAATAAGTTCGCGCGAGTTGATCGAAGGCTGCGCGGTTGGCAAGACGGTTCACGAAGCGAGCTTGCGCTGCTGCCGGTTGCATAACAGCCGCGATTATCAGAGCTACGAAAAGAAGACGAATCGGTAAACGCATCATTGGCGCGCACCATAAAACCGCGCCGCCCGAACGACAAGCGCCCAAAGGCAAAATGACCCAACTGGAAAGAAAACTCATAGCTACGTTGCGACGGCTCGCGCTTGCGCCCGCTGACAAAGTGTTGATTGGCGTATCGGGCGGAGCCGATTCGATGGCGTTGCTCGACGCGATGCAACGAATGTCGCAGCCCGTTTGCGTCGCACATCTCAACCACGGTTTGCGCGGTGATGAATCGGATGCCGACGAGCAATTCGTCAGGCAGCAAGCCGAAGCCGCCGCTGTAAAATTTTTCAGCACGTATATTGATGTGGCGACACAAGCGATCAGGCAAAATCTGGAAGCGACCGGACGAGCGGCGCGTTATGAATTCTTTGCTCAAGTTGCTCGGACGCAAACCATTCCTTTTGTGCTCACGGCACACACTCACGACGACCAAACCGAAACCTTGTTGATGCGTTGGTTGCGCGGAACCGGCGCGACGGGCTTGCGCGGCATTCACGAACGTCGCCCGCTGTGTGAAGGCGTCAAACTCATCCGCCCCTTGCTTGCTATCACGCGCGCCGAAGTGTTGGAACATTGCGCGCATTACGGCGTCCCCTTTCGCACCGATAGCTCGAATCTTTCAGACGAGTACACGCGCAATCGCGTGAGGCATCAGTTGTTGCCGTTGTTGCGTGAATTCAATCCGCAATTCGACGCAGCACTGCAACGCGGCGCAGGGCATTGGCAAGCCGATGCTGATTGTCTGGAAGCGCAAGCCAGAGACTTATCTATAGACGCCGATTTCGGGCCGCAGCTCTCGCTGCACGCATTAACCGATGCGCATCCGGCGCTGCGCCAGCGCGTATTGCGCGCGTGGGTAGGGCCTCGCTTACAACTCACGGCGGCACATGGTCAGGCGTTGGAACGATTCATTCTTTCAGGACAAAGCGGACGTACGATTCAATTGCCGAAGGGCTGGCGCGTGACGCGCGAATTCAAAAGCCTGTTATTGTGGCATGTCAGCGAAGCAGGGACTGTTGCGCCTCCATCAGTTCATTTAGCGATGGGTCAATCGCAAGGCTTCGGCGCGTATGAGTTCTTTTTACATCCGCCGATGTCGCCGCAAGATGCTCAACGGTTGCACCGCTGTAATGCGACCGTCATCGCTTTGCGTGAAGCAGTAGCGGACGGGCTGTGGCTGCGCGCGCGCCAACCGGGCGATGCTTATGTGCCGGTGGGGCGCACGTCGTCCGTGAAACTCAAGACGTTGATGATGCGCGAACGCATTCTGCTGACTGAGCGTGCTGCGCACCCTTTGTTGGTCGCTGCGACAGGCGAAATCATTTGGTCGCCCCGCTTGCCGATGGCGGCGGCTTATCAGGTAAACCCGGCGGACGAGCCGTGCGTTTGGGTAACGGTGCATTAACGGTGTAACCTTGGGTGTAACCTTGATTGAGAAATAGGCGTCTTGTCCGATGAGCAGAGAAGCGAAACTTAGCTGCTCCAAAAGTTTGGGAAGCGAGAGCCGGTTTTTTCTGAGACAGACAGACTGTCTATGGGCTAGAATGCAAAGTGGATGGTATTCCACGGAGGTAAATGGTTTTGAATTCTACGATTCGACAAGTAATTTTTTGGGTAGTTTTCATCGGCGGAGCAATTCTGCTGTTTCAGGTTTATCGCGGTACGACCGCTAACGGGCCGCAAGAGTATGCTTACTCGCGGTTGATGCAGGACGTAAATGAAGGCAAAGTCAAAAACGCCACAATCGAAGGCTCGACGGTGAAGGGGAATTTGCAAAGCGGCACCCCTTTCACGGCGGAAATCGGCAATGAATTCGTTACGAAAGAAGTTGCCGAGACCATGCGGCAGAAAAACGTAGACGTGAAATTCAAGCAACCGGCAGGCAGCGGGTTGTGGGTGCAAGTCTTCTCTTACTTATTCCCCATCGTACTGATTATCGGCTTCTGGATTTTCATGATTCGCCAGATGCAATCGGGCGGCAACAAGGCACTCTCGTTCGGCAAGAGCCGCGCGAAACTGCTTTCCAACCAGCAAAAACGCGTCACTTTCAAAGACGTAGCGGGTGTTGACGAAGCCAAAGAAGAGTTACAAGAGATCATCGAATTCCTCAAAGAGCCGCAAAAATTCCAAAAACTGGGCGGACGCATTCCGAAAGGCGTGCTGATGATGGGGCCTCCGGGTACGGGCAAGACCCTGCTTGCGCGCGCCATCGCGGGCGAAGCCAACGTACCTTTTTTCTCGATCTCAGGCTCTGATTTCGTCGAGATGTTCGTCGGCGTGGGCGCTTCGCGCGTGCGCGATCTGTTTGAGCAAGGCAAGAAGAACGCGCCCTGCATCATCTTCGTAGACGAAATTGACGCCGTCGGACGCCATCGCGGCGCGGGCCTCGGCGGCGGACACGACGAACGCGAACAGACGCTCAATCAATTGCTCGTCGAAATGGACGGCTTCGAATCTAACGACGGCGTTATCCTCGTCGCCTCGACCAACCGCCCCGACGTACTCGATCCGGCCTTGCTGCGTCCCGGAC
>JABFSD010000596.1 GCA_013140935.1 Acidobacteriota bacterium | reverse complement strand
CTGATTCAACTGTGCGAAGCCGATTACGATTTTTTGTTATTCGATTCTTCGCCCTTGCTCGAAAGCCCGGATGCCAATTTATTGGCCGGACTTACCGACGCTACGCTGATGGTCATTCGCCCCGGATATTCGACCAACCAGCAAATGGCGAAGGCAGTTTCTTTATTTAATGAAAAAGATATTTGCGGCGTCGTGCTGAATCGCGTCGGCGACCAAAAATAATCAAAGTAATTTAATCACGTAGCGACACAGCATCGCCACCACGTTTGCTGATTTTTTCGACAGGAGTTCCCCAAAGACATGCGCGCGAAGCATTGGAAACGTACTTTTTTGCTGATGCTCTTTGAAAGCGGGTTGATTTATGTTTGCGGGCTGGCGGCGCTCTTTATCCGATTCGGCTCAGACGCCAACGAAGAACTTATAGGCGATTACGGCTGGTTAAAGCTGATCGTCGCTTTGCTGGTCGTACAGTGCGCTTTTTACCTGTTCGATTTGTACGACTTCAGCATGATTCGCCGGTTGAGCATCCTGGCCTTGCGCATTGTGCAGGCTTTGGGGCTGGCAGCCATCGTCCTGGCGGCGTTGTTTTACGCCCTGCCGTTTATGTTACTCGGACGCGGCGTAGTGTTCGTCCATTTTTTATTGATGCTCACGGTGATGAGCGGCTGGCGTCTGATTGCACGCTGGATGTTACGCAGTTCGCGTTTCGCCGAGAAGGTATTGATTTTAGGCACAGACAGTCAAGCCGTAGAGCTCGCACGTGAGTTGTTGCAACGGCGCGAAGCCGGATTCGAAATCATCGGTTTCATCGGCCACGATCCTGAGTTAGTCGGCCAAAGCCTGATTAACCCCAGCGTCGTCGGCGTGATGGACGATCTCGAAGCGCTGGTGCGCCAACACAACGCCGACCGCGTCATTGTGGCACTCTCTGACCGGCGCGGTAAGTTACCGCTCGATCCGTTGCTGAACGTCAAATGGCGCGAGGAAGTTACGGTCGAAGACTGGGCTCCCTTTTATGAAGGGCTGACCGGCAAAGTCAGCACCGAACAGTTGCAGTTGAGCCAGTTGATTTTTTCCGATTCGCGTTCGTTGCGCAGCTATCGCCGCTTGCGCCGGGTGGCTGACGTAATGATTGCCGGCATCGGATTATTAATAACCTGGCCCTTGATGTTACTCACGGCACTTGCCATCAAGCTGGAATCGAAAGGGCCGATTTTTTATTCGCAGGATCGCGTAGGTTTACATGATCGTCCGTTTCGCATCATCAAGTTTCGTTCGATGCGCACCGATGCCGAAAAACACGGCGCGGTATGGGCGAGTAAAAACGATCCGCGCGTTACGCGCATCGGTCGCTTGATTCGCAAAACCCGCATTGACGAGTTGCCGCAATTCCTCAATGTGTTTCGCGGTGAGATGGGCATTGTCGGGCCGCGTCCCGAACGCCCGCAATTCGTCGAACAATTGGAACAGGTAATTCCCTATTATTCCCAACGGCATTTGGTGAAGCCGGGAATTACAGGCTGGGCGCAGGTGCGTTATCCGTATGGAGCTTCCGTCGAAGACGCGAGGATGAAGCACCAATACGATTTGTATTACATCAAAAACCAATCGCCTTTATTGGACGTGATTGTGTTATTCGAAACCTTGCGCGTGGTGTTTTTTGGCCGCTTCGGCCAATAAATTCCGGCGCAAGTTACGCCCAACCATGAAATCGTTTTTTTTAATTCAAGCTATGGCGCGCGTAGTTACGACGCTCGCGGCGCTGTGGCTAAGCTCGGGGGTAGCGAATGTGCTTGCACAATCGCCGTCTGCCTCCGTCAACAGCGGGGCGCAAGCGGCTCGGGGGGGATCGCTTGCGTCTCCCGCTGTTACTAATGAGTTATCGAGTTTGAAACCGGCGACTGCACGTGGGAATCAGTCGTCAGTTTCAATGGAGCAGGCGCAGACATCCTGGGGGGGAATGTCTGCGTCCGCTCCAAAAATTTATGCCAATAAACGCGCCAGCGGGCGACCGAATTGGCGACCGTTACCGCCCCCTCCGCAAAAGCCGAAGGAAGTTACCGCAGTAACTCAACCGGCGACCAAAGAAATAGCGGTGCCCCCAGTGACCGGGGCGACCGATGATAGTCAGGCCTATGAGTTGTTATATGAAAACTTTCATCGCACTTATCGCTTAGGCCCCGGCGATGAGGTAGCAGTGCGGGTGCGCATGCAACCCGATTATTCGATGGAACGCGCCAGGGTTTCGCCCGATGGCCGCTTATTTCACCCCTTGACGGGCGATTTGGCGGTAGGCGGCTTAACTGTAGACCAACTAACCAAACGCCTGACGCAAGATTTATCGAGATATATTCGTAACCCCGAAGTCAGCGTGCATTTGCTCGAAGCCAAAAGCGCCAAAGTCGGCGTGCTAGGCGAAATCCTGCGACCCGGCATCTTGGTGATGAACGAACCGATGACGGTGCTGAACGCCATCACGCAAGCGGGCGGGTTCGCGCGCACCGGCAAGAGCAGCAAGGTGACGCTCGTCCGACAGGCGCAAACGGGGCGGATGCAAAGCCTTTCGATCAATGAGAAACGCATTCTCGCAGGCAAAGCCGACGTGGAAGAAAATTTACCGTTGCAACCGGGCGATACCATCATCGTGCATGGCAACATGCTGAAAAAACTCGAATACGTTACGGCTTCTGTCGGATTTACCCAATTTCTGACTTTTCTGACGCTCACGCGCCGATAAAGCGCGACGGAGCTCTTTATCCTTATTTATTTTCCCCTCGTTATTCCGCATTACGGTGCAAGGTGCTGGTGCCACTAGCTTGGCTGGGGCTGACTTGAGGTTATCGATGAGTTACCGAATAGCTCAGATAATCCAGTCACCCTACGTCCGGGTTTACCTGATAACTTGCAACCGGTGGCGCACAAAAGAAGAAATACCACCACAGATTTTCCCGCGCCATCGAGATTGCCGGAATGCAGCCTTCTCAACTGCGTTCTGATCGTAAATGTAAACGTGTTTCGCCCCCCCCTCTTAGGCGCGAAGCCAGACCAACACCTAATAACCAAGAACGACAAGAAAACAATGAAAAATAACGAACTGTATCTCAAATCAGGGATGAATGGATTGCACGAACCCGCTGTTTGGGAGGGAGCGCCAACGACGCCTCATCACGCAACGCATGCTACGACTCCGTTTCGCCCGGCAGCGACGGGAGACGTGATGTCCGCTACGGTCAACGGCAACGTGGCCTGGCGCGGCAGCAAAACATTGCGCCATAACAACGAAAGTACACCGTTGGCCAAGCTCGTGCGGCAACGGCTAGGTGAAATGGGCATCAAGCAATCCGAATTTTGCCGGGCGCATCGTTTCGATCAGGGGCTGCTTTCCAAGATTCAGAACTCGGTAATTACCAACCTGAGCCTGGAAAGTGTGTTACGCCTTTCGGTTGGGCTGTCAGTGCCACCGGAAGAGATACTGGCACTGCTTGACCGCATGGACTTGCACGACCTGGTACTGCAAGCCTACAGCGCGGAATTCACTGCGAAAAAAGCGGAAAAATAGCGGTGGAAAAACGCAATTAACGGCGTAACGTTGCTCGGCTTGCTTCACTCAAGTTATCCAAAGTTCTTTCTGGAGTTCTTTCTGGAGTTCTTTCTGGAGTTCTTTCTGGAGTTCTTTCTGGAGTTCTTTCTGGAGTTCTTTCTGAACCGGATAATTTCGTGAGTATGTCGGCAACCCTTTATGCCTAACAATTGGCGGGCGAGGAAGGCTTTGCTTGGCGGTTACCCTATGTTATCCGGCAACATCCAATGCAAGGTTTTCCCCGCCCGTTTTCGCCGTTGGTATGGCGGGCGCGAAGCAAGCATCCCCTTATGTTAAAGCAAACCGTACTAGACCTGATGCGCGTCACCGGAGCTTTCGCTCCGTTTCGCGTGGCGAACCGCTCGAAAGTGCTGATTCTGACTTACCACCGGTTCAGCGCTGCCGAGGCGGACCACAAGACCTCTGCGCAAGCCTTTGCCGACCATCTCCAATACCTGACTGAGCATTACCGTATTTTGCCGCTGGGGCAGATCGCTGATTGCATAGCGACGGGCAAGACGCTGCCGCAAGGCGTCGCGGCCCTCACGATTGACGACGGCTATCAGGATTTTTATGACGTAGCTTATCCGCTGTTGCTCAAACACCGCGTTCCGGCGACGTTATTCGTCGCCACCGATTTCGTAGACCGCAAATGCTGGTTGTGGACGGACAAGATGCGTTACCTCACAGCGCACACCGCCGCTGCCGAACTCGACGTGACCATTAACGAACGTTCGGTCAAGGCGGCTTTCACCACGGCGCGGTCACGTCACAAGGCGGCAAACCGAGTGAACGCGCTGCTCAAAACCTTGCCGAACGAACAAAAGGAGGAAGCCCTGAAACAGATGGCCACCACGCTGGGCGTGCTGTTGCCCGCTGCACCTCCGGCGGAATACGGCGCGATCACTTGGCAACAGGCGCGGGAAATGGATAACGAAGGAATTGAGGTCGCATCACATACGGTTACGCATCCGATTTTGCCTAACACAACGAACGAACAGTTGCGCTATGAAATGACGGCTTCGCGCGCACGGCTCGAAGAAGAACTGGGCCATCAGGTTTCGCTGTTCTGTTATCCCAACGGTCGGCAGGACGCGCGCGTACAACAGGCGACGGCGCAGGCTGGTTACCGTTGCGCAGTGACGAATCAGCACGGGATGAATACGTTAGGCACGCCTTTGCTAGGGCTGCAGCGCGTGGCGCCCGAACCCGACCTCTCACATTTTGTGCAAAGCACCAGCGGGTTCGAGGAAATTAAATCCGTCTTGCGCAACGGCTGGTACCGACGGCTGGCAGCGCCGACGACGACTGCGGCGACGGTACCTCAACTGTTCACAGAGACTATTAACCAAGCATGACACCGTCTTTTGAACCTCAAGAACCGGCGCTTGACGCCCCACCGGTAGACAGTTTTGCCACCCGCACGCTTTGGCTTTCGGTGGCGCGATTGAGCGCGTTGGTACTCTCAATTCTGTTGCCGTTCCTGCTCGCGCGACGCTTGAGCAATACCGATTTCGGTCTTTACAAACAGGCTTTTCAGGTGCTGACCACCGGCATCTCGCTGCTGGGTTT
The DNA here is from genome assembly GCA_013140935.1 of Acidobacteriota bacterium. Lineage (GTDB taxonomy): Bacteria > Acidobacteriota > Blastocatellia > RBC074 > RBC074 > JACPYM01. Next base: position 723 of record JABFSD010000596.1, on the reverse strand, counting down.
GCAAGTGAGCGGTGGGTTGTATTCGTTCATTCCGCGCTTTCCCGAAAAGAAAGCGCAAGTGGCGATGAATGCCATCGGCTTTTATGCGCTGCTCGGCGGCGCGGTCGCGGTGTGGTTCAGCGTGTGGCCGCAATGGATCGAAGGCACGTTTCAAGACGGCGCGTTGCTCACGCCCGTAATGCCGTGGATCGGTTTGAGCATCTGTTTGTGGCTGGTGGCTTCGGCATTTGAAAGTCTGATGATTGCCGATAACGACGTAAGGCGCGCGGCAGTGATGTCGGTCACCTTACAAATCATCAAGACCGGTTTTTTGCTGGCGGCAGCGTTTTTGAGCGGCGACATCCGTACGATGGTGATCGCGGCGGTCGCCTTCGGCGCGCTGCAATGTTTGCTGTTCGCGCTCTATTTGTGGCGGCGTTACGGCAAATTCTGGCAAGCGCCTGATCTGGGCTTGTTGCGCTTGCAACTGGCGAATGCCCTGCCCTTTGGCGTAGGAGCGTTTGCCGCCGGTTGGCAATACGATCTGCATAACTATTTCGTCGGGCATTATTTCCATGCGGCCGATTACGGCATTTACGCCAACGGATGTTTTCAAATGCCGCTGTTGCTCGTCGTACTCGATGCGATGGATACCATCCTGATGCCTGAAATCGCGCGGCTCGATCAAGCGGGCAAGCGGCACGAAATCGCCGAACTCTGGTTGCGCGCGGTGCGCACGATGGG
>JABFSD010001135.1 GCA_013140935.1 Acidobacteriota bacterium | reverse complement strand
GGAATACGGCGTGGATACGAATGAGACCGGCACCTTTCTTTATCTCTCAACCGATCAGGTGCGTTTTTATGCAATGGATGCGCCCGTGAATACCGGGCATGCAGGCGGCGGAGGTTACGCTGCGACTTATTGGAGAAGCGGGGAAGCGGTGCGCGAGCCGTTGCCGCTCGATCAAATTCCGCCGCTCATCTTCTCAGAAATCATGCGCGACGTAGACCTTTTCGTCGGCGTCGCCAGCGTAGCCAACGACCCCGGCTGGCGCGACGCCGGACGCGACGGCGCGCAACGCGATTACTGGCAAAGCTATTCGTTCGGCGAATTGACTGCCTCGGCGGCTACGCGCAAGCAAGTGTTGGAGCGCGTGATTCCGCGACTGAAGATCGCCGATCGCTGCCAACTGAGCGACCGCTTTCTGGTCGTGCGCGGCGACATTCGCACTTACAAAATCCATCTCGGCAGCGGCAACATCCTGATGGAACCGAACGATCAATATCTTTGCATCGTGCCCGCGCGCGGTACGGCGGATCTGGGCACCAACGTCTTTCTGCCGTTCGAGGGCGATAACATGCTTTCGATCATTTTGAGCAAGGCGTTGTTGCTGGCGGAGGATCGGGCGATTACCGATCTGACGATTACGCGGCAGATCAAGTAGCTTTCAGCTTGGCGGTTTGCGTTCCGTGCAGTCGGTAATAGACTTTGCGCCGTTGCCGATCAAAAAACGGGAGAAAGTTATGACAGAAAGCGAACGCATCATAGAAATTTTAGGCGGAACGAAGGCGCTAGGCGCAGGAGCCAAACGCACGCAAACCTTAAGCCCGCTGATTCAACGCGGAATCAGTTTTTCCGCCCTGTTGCATCTGAAACGCCTTTACGACCTCTCTGACGAATTTGCTCAACGAGTCATCGCTGTTTCTCAGCGCACCTGGGCGCGGCGCAACGCCGACAGCCGCCTGAACGCCGTAGAGTCAGACCGCCTCTATCGTTTGGCGCGGATGATCGCACGCACTGAAGAAACCTTTGGCTCGCGTGAAAAGGCCAGCTTGTGGTTGAAAGAACCGAACCGCGCTTTAGGAATGCAGACACCGCTTTCCTTGCTCGATACGGACGAAGGAGCCAGGCGAGTGGAAGACGTTCTCATTCGTATCGAACACGGGGTCTTCAGTTGATGGAACTCTATCGCCTCTGCAGCGCTCGCCATCAAACCACGGCCTTCACCGGCATCGGCGCGAGCATCGCAGGCGGGCGCTGGAACTCACGCGGCGTGTCTGTGGTTTACGCGGCTGAAAGTTTGTCGTTGGCGGCGTTGGAATGTCTGGTGCATTTCTCGGCGCAAACCTTGCCGGATGATTACATCAGCTTTGCACTCACAGTCCCGCCTCGTGTTTCGATTGAAAGAATTTCGTTGGAATCTTTGCCTAACAATTGGGCAGCCGAAGACTCGCCTGTGTTTACGCGTGAGTTAGGTGATGAGTGGATAAGGCAAGACCAGTCATTGGTTTTACAGGTTCCTTCCGCCATCATTCCGTCTGAATGCAATTATCTGATTAACCCACAACACGCCGAATTCTCTTTGCTTCAGATTGCATCACCAGTTCCATTCAAATTCGATCCGCGACTGAAGGCGTGATGCTATCAAGTTTTCGTTTGCCACAACGCAGGTAGCTTCCGCGCGCGATCATCGCGCAGCGTCAGATGCCATTCTTTGAATTGGCTTTGCTGTTCGCTCGTCAACGCTGGCGTACCCGGCGCGACGCCACTGCTTTCAATCACGCCGTCCAGCATCAACGCGTATTTGAAACAAGCCAGCAGCTTGCCAACTTTTTGCGAGCCTTCCTGAAAGAAACACGCCTGCTCGAATTGTTCGCAGACCGATTGATAAAGGTCTGTGAGTTCTTCGTCGCCGGCCCAACAGACGCGCCAGGCTTTTTGCCATTCGCGCGGCAGCACATTGCCGGGGCCTGAGATGACGCCGATGGGCAACGTATCGTTCAGCAGAAATTCATTCCAACTCGCGCGCAAGCGTCCCGTAGGCCGATACCACTCAAAGATCAAACCTGCATTGCCGATGTAAATGCCCCACTCGCCCGGTTGCTTAAAGTGCATCGCGGCCTTTGTGTAATTGCCCAACACCTGCCGCGCAGCTGAAACCTTGATGCCATAAACCCACGGCAGGCGGCTCAACTCTTTCACGAGATGCGTGCGAATGTGGTCGGTTCTACCGGCGGCGTTGATGTCTGCGTTGTCGTAAAGGAACACGGGAATCGGTTGCGGCGCGCGTTCGAGCAAGTCGTTGAGGTCGCGTTGAAAGAAACGCACTAGATCGTTTTCGTTCAAGTCCTGAATCGCCAGCGGAGCAATCACGGCGGCATCGGCGTTGAGTTGCAAGGCGAGGTCCAGGTTCTCCAATACTTCTTGTTTGGTGTCGCCGTTGAGGCCACACCACACTTCGACGGGCATGCGTCCGGCGGTGAAAAGCTCTGTGTTGATTTGTTGGGTTTCGTCTACGGCGATCTGCATCACGCGCTGACGTTCGGCGTTCGTGATGCGGTTCCATTCGCCCGTCGTACCGTTGGCGAAAATGACATCTGCGCCGAATCCGTTTTGAATGACGTGGCGGAAGACGCGGCGTTGTTGGTCTTCGATGACGCGCGCAGCATCGTCGAGGATGGTTACGGTCGGAACGTTCAAGCCTTTGCGCAAAACGTAATTAAGCATTGTCAGTGTTTTGTTGTTGTTGCAGAACGCAGAAGTAGAAGCCTTCGCAATCGTGCTGATGCGGCCAGGTGCGCGCGCCGTGCCCTTCGGTCAAAAAATTTTGGGCATTCAAACCGAGTGCGGTCAGGCGTTCGGCGGTGATGTCGCGCCAGTTTGGATTTTCAGCGAGCAACTTAGCAATGACTTCTTCGCCTTCTTCGAGTTCGGTCGAACAAACTGAATAAACCAGCGTGCCTTCGGGCTTAACGCAACGCAGCGCATTTGCCAGCAACGTGCTTTGCAATTCAGACAATTCTTTCAGCTTGCTTTCAGTTATGCGCCATTTGATTTCGGGATGGCGTTGCAACGTACCCAAACCCGAACACGGTGCGTCGAGCAACACTGCGTCAAAACGCGCTTGCCACTTGGCGGGCAGTTCGCCGGTCGCGTCGTTTTGTTGTGACAGGATGTTCACGATGCCTAAGCGTTCGCGCAATTCGTCAAGCGTACGCAAGCGATGAGCGTAAAGATCGTTGGCGAATATGTCAGCGTCAGGCGCGAGCGCAGCCATCATCAAGGCTTTGCTGCCGGGCGCGGCGCACAAATCCAAAATGCGCGGGCTTGCAATTTCAGCTTTGGGATTGCGGATAGAATGAACAGTTAAGTGGGCTACGAGTTGCGAGGCTTCATCTTGCACATAAAGCGCGCCGTTTTTTAGCGGGTCGGCTTGCCCGCTGAGCGAACCGCTGGTGATGACTTGTGCTTGCGGAGCAATGATGGACGTGCGCGTCTCAATGCCTTGTTGCGCGAGCCATTTGCTCGTTTGCTCAACCGGAGCCTGCGTCTCGTTAAAGCGGAACGCGATGCGTGGCGGCGTATTGTTGGTTTGCGCGAGTTTATAAGTCACGGGTTCGCCGAGTCGCGCCTGCCAGCGTTTCAACAGCCACGACGGATGCGAGAGCGCGAATCCGGCGCGCGCGAGTTCGTTGGGTACGCGCGCATAAATTTCTGACATCGGGGTTTCGGCATCGCGCGTGGCCGAACGCAATACACCATTCACAAACGACGCGGCGTAATCTTTTGCGTGCAGCTTAACGAGGTTGACCGATTCGTTGAGCGCGGCGTGCGCAGGAATGCGCGAGAGAAAACGCACTTGATATAACGCCAATCGCAAAGCCAGCACGACTTCGGGATCGAGTTGATTGACGGGGCGTTGGGCATAACGTTCGATCAACAAGTCCAGGCTGCGCTGCCAACGCAACACGCCTAACACCAACTCATTGAGCAAGCCGTGATCTTCGCGTGAAAGGGAATTGTATTGCTCAGAAGCCAGCAGATTGCTGGCATAAGCGTCTTCGTTCCCGACGCGCATCAGCACGTCGAAGGCTGCGCGACGCGCGGGCGCAACGTCGGGCGGCGGGGTTGTGGGTTGGGTTGGTTCGTCGTTATTTATTTGCGGTTTGGGGCGGCGAATCAATCGCGCAGTTTTATTCATTTGAGTTGGGTTCCTACAGCGAGCTTCGCGCCGTTCAGAAAGTCGCGCGCAGGCATAACTTTTTTGCCTGCGGGTTGAACTTGTGTGACGCGCAATTGCGAGCCGTTGCCACAGGCTACCACAAAGCTGTCTTTTATGATTTCGGTGACGGTGGCGGGCGCTGAGGTTGTGGCCGTCGCTTCGATTTGCAACGCGATGAGTTCCAAACGCTGTTCGCCTAACATCGTGTAACAACCCGGAAACGGCGTGAAGCCGCGTTGCCGTGCTTCGATTTGTGGCGCGGTTATCGTCCAATCAACCAGTCCGTCTTCGCGTTTCAACATCGGCGCGTGCGTTGCGGCGCTATGGTCTTGTGCTTGCGGCGTGATTTCATCGAGTCGGCTTAACGTATCAACCAACAGCTTCGCGCCGATCTCAGCCAGTCGCGGTGTGAGTTCGGCGGCGGTTTCTGTTGAGCCAATCGGCGTCACCGCCATTTGCAAAACATCGCCCGTATCCATCCCCACATCCATCTTCATGATCGTCACGCCGGTTTCGCGCTCGCCATTCGCAATCGCCCAATTGATCGGAGCCGCGCCGCGATATTTCGGGAGCAGGGAAGAGTGTACGTTGATGCAACCGCGTGTCGGAGCCGCCAACATCCAGTCGGGCAGGATGCGTCCGTAAGCGGCGACAATGCCTGCGTCGGCGGATTGAAACAGCGGCTCAAGCCAGGTGCGCGCTTCAGGCGTTTTGATTTTCGTAGGCTGATGCACCGTCAAGCCGTGTTCCAACGCGAACACTTTCACTGGCGGAGGCGTGATGATTTGCTTGCGGCCTACGGGTTTGTCGGGCTGCGTGAAGACGGCGAGGATTTCATGCCCCGCCGCGATCAACTCTCGCAATGAAGGTACGGCAAATTCCGGCGTACCCATAAAAATCAGTTTCATTCGATGTCACCTTCTTCGTCTAGCGGTACAATTTCCACTTCGTCAAACATCGCCTGATAGCGCAAGGCTTCGGCTACTTTGAACGCCTTGCGCGCGGTCAGTGGATGATTCGGGTCGCGGCTTTTGATTACGAACTCATTCTCATCGGTTTGTTCGATGATGAGATGGCCTAAGGCTACGCCCGCCGCGATCATCAGCGAATCGAGTTGGTGTATGCGAAAGCGTCCGGTTTGCTCAACCCAGTCTTCGATAAACGGATCGCGCAACGCGTGCAAGGCTTCGTTCTCGTTCGCGTAATGGCCCGTGACCAACAGGCAAAAGGCTTTTTCTGGGCGTCGTTTCATTGCGCTCAAATGAATACGGCAGGTGAGATGTTGAACAGTGCGCCCAACGCTCTGGCTTGCTGTTTCGTGATCGTGCGCTTGCCGTTGACGATTTCTGAGGTGACGCCGCGCGAACCTAAAATCGGTTGCAAGTCGGTCTGCTTCAAGCCGCGAATTTCCATGTAATGTTGCAGGATGCGATGTCCGGGCGCTTCTGGAATCTGGTGATGCTTTTCTTCCCACGCTTCGGCCAACGTTGAGAGCAAATCCAACAAGCGGCTTTCTTCCGGCGTCAGCTTGTCTTCCGGCTTGGCGATGAGCGGATCAAGAGCTTTCATCGTCTTGTTATATTCCGCCTCAGACGCAATCACGACCGGCACGGCGAGCGTGAGCAGGTCTACATATTTTTGCTGATTGAATCCCGCCGTTCTTTTTGG
>JABFSD010000643.1 GCA_013140935.1 Acidobacteriota bacterium | reverse complement strand
CGTCTCCGCCTCGCTCACCGGCATCTCGGTCACTGCCGGGGCAAACACCATCAGCAACAACACCGTGGGCAGCACCACTACGGCGAACAGCCTCAACGCCGCCACCTCGTCCACCACCGGCCAGCAGGTCACGGGCATTCTCAGCTCCAGCAGCACCAGCGCGAGCATCACGGGCAACACGGTGGCCAATCTCAACAACAACTCCGCACAGACCTCTGCCGGTTCCAGTCAGATTCGCGGGATCGTTACCACCGCCGGGCTCAACACCATCACCGGCAACACCGTCCGCAACCTTGCCACCACGTCAGCGATCATCGGCGCGGTCAATGCGTCATCCGTGCTGGGCATCGCGGCGATTTCCACTACGGCAGGCCAAACCGTGTCGCAGAACACCGTGCATTCGCTCGCAAACACGGCGGCCACAGGGAACGTCAATGTTGTCGGGATCTGCTTCATCGGTTCGACCAGCGGCGTGAACATCATCGCGCGGAATCTGGTGCACAGCCTCGCGGTCTCCTCCACCAGCACGTTGTCATCGCCGACTGGAATGCTTTTCCAAGCCGGGACTTTCACCGCACAGAACAATATGGTGCGCGTGGGCGTCAAGGCGGACGGAACGAGCACGGCGGGTGCATCCCAATCGCGCGGTATCTATGACGTCGGCACGACGGCAGGCCGGAACTTTTACCACAACTCCGTCTACGTCGGCGGCACGCAGACCTCGGACGGGCAAAACACCTTCGCCTTCATTAGCACCGGCGTGAGCAACGCCCGCACCTTCCAGAACAACATCTTCGTCAACGCCCGCAGCAACAGCGGCGGCACCGGGAAACACTACGCCGTGCAATACAACGGCACGGGCGCGAACCCCACCGGCCTGACGGCGCGCGGCAATCTCCTCCTCGCCAGCGGCACCGGCGGCGTGCTCGGCAATTACGGCACCTTCCTTAGCACCCTCGCCGCGTGGCAGGCCGCGACCGGGCAGGACACCACCAGCTACAACGTGGACCCGCGCTTCATCAATCCCACCGGCACGGCCGCCACGGTGGACCTGCATTTGCAAACGGTGAACACCGCCGAAGCCCACGGCGTGGCGCTGGCCGCAGTGACGGATGATTTCGACGGCCAGACGCGCAGCAGCCTCACCCCCGTGGACATCGGAGCCGATGCGGGCAATTTCATCTACGCGGCCAGCAGCACGGAGCTAAACCCAGCCATCAGCTTCACGCCGCTGGGCAACGCCAACTCCACCGCCAACCGCGTGCTGGGCGGCTTTGCCACTATCACCGATGACGTGAGCGTGGCCGGCGGCGCGAATGCCCCACGTCTTTACTTCAAGAAGAGCACCGAGGCCGATGCCTTCGTCGGCAACACGACTGCCGACAACGGCTGGAAATTCGTGACCGCCGGGAATGCGAGCAGCCCGTTTGATTTCACCCTAGACTATGCGCTGCTCACCAGCACCGCGGGCTTCGGCGATGTCATCCAATACTTCGTCGTCGCGCAGGACGGCGCGGGCAACTTCGCCTCCAGCCCCTCCGGTGCCAGCTACTCCAGCGCCGCCGCCGCCGTGACCACCATCAACGCCCGACCCGCCACGGTGCAGAGTTACAGCATTGTTCCGCCGGTCGGCACCCCGCCCACCATCGCTGCCGGTGGCACCGTGACACGGCAACCAGGCACGGCAGGCAGCACGGCGACGATTGCGATGGTGAACGACACCGAAAGCGGCGCGAATGACGTGACCGTGACGGCGATGGCTCCGACCGGCATTGCGACCACGAGCATTGTGAATACGAACGGTACGGTGACGGCGACCATCGCGGCGGGCTGCAACGCGGCGCTCGGCAACCACACCGTCGTGCTGACAGCGACCGACGGCGGCGGAATGACGGCGACGGCGAATCTGATCGTCAACGTTACGGCCAGCGTCACGAGTGGCGCTTCGCTCACGCCCGCGAACCTGATGGGCGCGACCGTGTTGGTGAATTACCACCAGACGCTGACCGTGAACAACGGCGGCGCAGGGCCCGTTCACGTTCAGCCTCACGGGCGGCGCGCTGCCCGCAGGTGTGAACCTGAGCAACGCAGGCGTCTTGAGCGGTATGCCGAAAGCCGCAGGTACTTTCGCCTTCAGCGTGCAAGCCGCGCCGACCAGCGGTTGCCCGTTCACGCAAAACTATTCACTCACCGTAGCGGCAGGCAGCGGCGCGCAATTGCTGATCAACGAATTCCGTTTCGGCGGGCCGAACGGCGCGAATGATTGGTACGTCGAGTTGTATAACGCGCTGGGAACGCCCATCACTACCGATGGATTGGGAGTCTTCTTACTGCTTCACGACAGCAATGGTGTTGCGCTAAGTGCTAGCGGAGCGCCCCCTCCCGGCTTGACGATTCCGCCGCGCGGTTTCTTCCTGATCGCGGGTTCGCAATACAGTCTGGGCGCGGTCGCGACGCCTGATTACCAGTTGGGCGACAACGGAAACTACAACCTCGTCGGCATTGTGCTTGGTCCGTCGAACGCGCCCTTCGACAAGGTGGGCGTCGCTGGCAGTAACTTATCGGAGGGCACGCCGCTGCCTGCGCCCGGCGCGGCGACGCAAGCGTATGCGTTCGTGCGCAACTTTTCGATTGCGAGCGGCCCGGTAGACACCAACAACAACGCGGCGGATTTCGTGTTGGTCTCGCCCATCGGCACGGCGATCAATGGCAACGCAGCGCAAATCGGTTCGCCGAGTCCGAACAACGCGAGCGGGCCGCGTTTGCAATTGGGTAGTGCGCTCGCGGTCGCCTTGCTCGACGCCGCTGCGGCGCAAACCGTCGCACCCAATCGCGTGCGCGTCGCGTCAGACACGGGTGCGAACCGTACGCTGGGCACGCTGCTCATTCGCCGCAGCTTCACCAACAACACCGGTGCGCCGGTGAGCGCCTTGCGTTTTAACGTCTATGACATCACGAACAGTACGACGGGCGCGCTGGCGTGGGTGAATGTGCTGAACTCGACCGACAGCAACGTGACGACGAGTACGGGAGCGAAAGCGGTTAAGGGAGCTACGTTGCGCGTACCGAATGCCGAACCCGGCGGACACAATGCGACGCTCGAGATTGCGTTGCCTACGCCTTTAGCGAGTGGGCAGACGGCGCACGTCGAATTCCGGTTGGGCGTGATGCGCAGCGGTACGTTCCGCTTCAACTTCCGCGTAGAGGCACAATAAGCAGGACGGCGTATGAACCACACTGCATCACAACCAAGCCTTTGGCTGAGAGCCGTAAGAAACGGTGGCACAACCTCGCCAAGGTTGTGCTGTTTCTCAATGCGTCCGCTGGGGAAGCCGTACAACCTTGGCGAGGTTGTGCCACCGTTGGCGAACGCTCTGGACGACGCGAAGCCGTTTCTCTTAACCACAGTCCGGTGCTTATGGCTGATCGCTACGCTGTGGCTTTGCGGCGCGGCGTATGCGCAAACGCCTATCAATTTGCGCGTCAGCGTCACGCGCCACGAACCGCGCCTCATCACGATCAAGTCTGCCTCAGCGCCGTTGCATCAGATCGCGGCGCAACTGAGTGCGCAGTTGAAAATCCCGATTCACGTCAGTCCGTTGTTGCGTAAGCAAACGCCCGAACTCGAACTGGAAAACTGGACGCTCGACCACGTGGCGCGTCAACTCGCGCCCATCGTTTATGCCGACACCGAAACGAAAACCGACGGCTCGGCTCCGCGTGTGTTGGCGCTTTACCTGCAAGCGGTGAACGAACCGCTGCCGTTGCTTGAGGCGAGCCTGCCGCGCGCCAACAGCGTCGTGCTGATCGAAGGCAGCACCGACGACGAACCGGAACCCAGTAAAGAAGACAAGGGCGAAGTGGATGAGAAACAACCTTTATCCGTCGTCTATCGGCAAGGCTTGTTGTCGTTGCACGCCAAAGAGCAACCGCTGCGCACGGTGCTGGAAGCCGTTGCCGCACGGCTCAACGTAGCTTGCGACACACAACAAGCCGCGTCGGAAAAAATCACAATGACGCTGACGCCCAACGCGCCCGTTGAAATTTTGCGTAAACTTTCGGCGCAGCTCGTGTTATATCAGCGCCACGATTGGCGACGCGGCGAACAAGTCCTGCTGCGCATCGTCGCTACGTCCCCGGCCTCTCGTCCCCGTTCTGAGGAGGACTGATTTTCAGATTGCCGCGCCAGCGGCACAGATCAAAGGAACCACTACATGGAAAACGCACAACCACTGATTGAAACGTCTGACAACACCGAAATGGCGGCGGAGCAACGGCGTCCGTTTGTTGAACCGACACTGACTCCAGCGGGCGATGTGTTCGACGTGACGCGCCGCTATTTGTTTATGATGCAAGGCAGTCTGTCTGTCGGCGGCGATGATGGTGAGACGGGCTGATGTTTTCTCTGGCGATGATTCCCTTTGCGTTGCAGGCCGCACCGCCCTTGCATGACTTTTTCATGCGAGAACTGACGCGCAGCTATCGCATCACAGAAAGCCCTTCGCCAGATGCGGCTGGTTGCGCCTTGCACGTGCGCACAGGACCAGCCATTGCGCCTGCGCCGCACGACCGAAAGATAAGTTACCCGCAAGGCGAAGGCTGGCTCACCGACGGACGCTTCATCCTGCAAACCGCTCAGGCGCACATCGAAGTGCAGTTGCAACCCGCGTTGCAAGTCACACTGGTTTTGCACCAGCCGCCCAACGCCCAAACGCACATCGAATTCGGTTACGCCTTGCAAGCCCTGTTGCGTTATCGCGGACGTTTCACTGCGCACGCCGCCGCCGTGATCGAACCGATTACGCAAACCGGCTTGTTGCTTGTGGGAGCTTCGGGCAGCGGCAAGACGACGACGACGTTGCAATTGGTGAGGCAAGGCTGGCAATACTTGTCAGACGATCTGTTGTTGTTGGGCGCGACGGAACAAGGTATTGCCGCATGGGGCTTGCGCCGCGCGTTCGCCGCGACTGAAAGAACGTTGGCAGCGTGTGATTACGTTGGCGCGCAACGTCCGCAGGGCCAACGCATGGTTGGCGACATCGAAAAGCTGGCTTTCGATCCGCAAACGTTGTTTCCGCAGCAATACGCTAAAAGCTGCACGCCGCAGCATTTGCTGTTTGTTGAATCACCGATCAGACCGCCAGCGAATTGTTGCCGCGCGCGCCGCGCGCCGCCTTGCAACAATTGCTGCCGCAATCGCAATGGGCTTGTTTTGATGCTGATACGACACAGCAACATCTCAATCTATTGCTCGCGCTCAGCCAGCAAGCGCAGAGCTGGACGCTCAAAGCCGGACGCGATTGGCTCGAACGCCCCGACAACGCCACGGCGTGGTTGAGGTCACAATTAACAGCTCAACATCAGGCAGCGCGTTCGTAGTTCCGCCTTTAGGCGGGCGGCTTGCATGACGAACCGCCCGCCTAAAGGCGGAACTACGAACGCGTCTTTCCAGATCATTCATCGAGAAGAACCAACTTATGGCCGCATCACTGACTGCCACACGATTGCCCGCGCACGTAATCGCTACGCCACTCAATGACATCGAGAGCGTGCTGATTGATGTGCAGGCCAAGCAATATTACCAACTCAACGAAACCGCGACGTTGATCTGGCGCGCGCTCGAACGCGGACTCGATCAAACGCAAATCGCGGCGGCGTTGCGGGAACGTTTCGACGCTACGCCCGCGCAGGCGGCGGCCAGCGTGCGCCGCTGGCTGAACGAATTGCGTGAATGCCGTTTACTCCACGACGAATAGGCTTGTTGCGGTGGAAAAGATTCGCAAATCGTGAGTTTCTGGCTGTGCGAGGCAGCTTCCGTTAGGGCGTGTTCACCGTCTTCGTCATTCTCAATTCACCATTCTCAATTCTTTGACAGAGTGA
>JABFSD010001019.1 GCA_013140935.1 Acidobacteriota bacterium | reverse complement strand
GATGGCGAGTTGTAATTCGGTGAAGTAGCGCATGCACTTTACTTGCGGTCGGTGGTCTGAGATCGGTTATCTGAAGTCTTGCTCTCGCGTTTCAAGTCGGGCGGATTGAGCGCAATGACTTGTCCGCGTTGCAAGCCTTCGTTGACGACGACTTGCGCGAGGTCGCCTTGTCCGAGCTTGACGTTGCGTGATTCGTAATGACCCGGTGCGGTTTGCACGAAGACTCTGTGCGCATCGTCTTTTTGCGTAACGGCGCTGCGCGGCACGACGAAAACGGATTTGAGTTCACTGGCGCGAATCGCAGCAACGAGCTTGACGCCGGGTTTCATCAATTCGGTATCGGTGCGTTCGAGCGTAATCGTCGTCTCGAAGTATTTCACCGGCGAGCCGCGATCAATCGGGCGCGCGACTTTGTCTACGGTTTTGACCTTGCCGTTGAACTCACGACCGGGAAAGGGATCGAGCGTGAGCGTGACGGGCTGATCGGTTTTGAGTTCGCCCGCGTCTTTTTCCAGCACCGAAACTTTGGCTTCCATCTTTTCAGGATTGACTAGATTGAAAAGCGTCATCCCGATCCATACGACTTTGCCGGGCATGACGTTGGCTGAATTCCATCCGCCACTGTTGGCGGGATAAACCACTATGCCGGAAGCAGGCGCAATCAGCGTGAGCGAGGTGAGAGCTTTGTCTACGCGGCCCAACATCGCGTCGGCCTGTTTGCGTTCGAGTTGTAGAATGGCTTCGTCCAGCGTGTAAACCTTGCCTTTCAGCGTCAGCCGCGCATCGGCATAGACGATCTTCTTTTCAGCGTAGCCCTTATCCAACTGCCCTTCGATGATCTGGCGTTGCGTAAAAATCAGTTCGTCCTGCGGCATGAATTCGCTGACCTTGCGCAAGTCCAGTTCGGCGAGCTTGCGGTCTTTGTTGATGTCGGTTTTTTCAGTGCCGCTGGCGAGTTCGCCCTTGTTAATTTTTTGTTCGGCCATTTGCTGGCTTGCCTGATGATCGCGCTTCTGCAATTCGAGATCGGTCGGATCGAATTCGACCAGCACGTCGCCTTTGTTGACGTAACGGCCATTGGCTACGACCGAAGCGATGCGCAATCGTTGCACCGGCACGGGCGGTACGGCGATGGAACTGGATTGCGCGGCCTGCAATTCGCCTTGCGCCGAAATCGTCAGCGTGAAATCGCGCGGCTCCATCGTCAGCATCAACGGCGCGAGATCATCAGGCGCAGGTTGCATGGCACGGCGCGCGCTGCGCACACCGAAGGCGAGCAGCAGAAAACAAACCAGCAATAAGCCTAAATTACGAAGCGTGCGAGACCATTTACGCATAATTCACTTTTCACTTTTCACTTTTCACTTATTTGGCTTTGCTGAAATCAGTCGCTACGCGGTCGCCCGCGCGCAAGCCTTCTTTGATGACCACGTCGGTCGCGTTCGATTCGCCCAGTTTGACGATTTGTTCGCGCCAACCGGTTTCGGTGCGCACCTTGACGCGCGAACCTTCCGCCGTCGTTTTCACGGCTTTCAACGGTACGAATAAACAATCCTGCAACGCGCCGGTTTCAATTTTTGCTTTCAGTCCCATCGCCGGGCGCATGATCGAAACGTCTGGATGATCGAGTTCGATTTCGACAGGCAGGATTTTGTTTTGAATGTCCCAGGCTTTTTGCCTTACCAATCGCTCCATCAGTTTGACCGTACCCGTGAAGCGTTTGTCGGGAAACGCATCAATCGTGATTTCGGCACGTTGCTTGAGTTTGACCTTGCCCAGATCAACTTCGGGCACAAAGGCTTCGGCGCGCAAGGTGTTGAGATCGGGAATGTCCAGAATCGGCTGGCCTGACCAGACTTGTTCGCCGACCTGAAACTTGTCGCCGTTCCATTTGGTTTTATAAACGACGACGCCATCGCGGTCGGCTTTGATCTGAAAGCTCTCGCGGCCTTTGTTGATTTCGGTGACTTTGTTTTCGGCGCGGGCTTTGCGGCTGGCGATAATGTTGTAAGTAGCCTCGCTCGATTTCTTATGCCAGTCCAAACGTTCCTTGAGCGCTTCGACTTCGCGGCGGGCTTGTTCGACGCCGAGCATGTCGAGTTCGACGTTGCGCGAGACTTCGATGTCTGAACTGACGCGCTGTTTGAGCTTGAGTTTTTCGTGATTGTTTTCGGCTTCGGCGAGTTTGGCGGTGAGTTCCTGCCGTTCGAGATCAATCTGGGCTTTGGTCTTGTCGAGTTCTTTCGTCGCTTGATCGAACTCGCTTTGAAAGCGCATCAAGTCTTCTTTGACGGCCTGTGCGTCGAACATAATCAGCAGATCGTCTTTTTTCACGTTGCGGCCTTCGGGTACGAGATTGACGATCTTGAATTGCCAATAACTGCCGAACGTAGGCGGCCCGCCGTAGTTTTGCACCGATGTCGCTTTCAACGTGCCGGTGGTTTCTACGCGAAACGGAAAGGTCGCGGGCGCAAGCGTGATGAAGGCGGCGTCTTCGACGGGTTTGCTCAAGCCCGCAGCGTTGAGCAAAGCGGCGGAACGCGGCGAGCGCGCATATAACACCACCGCCAACAACGCAGCGGCAATGAATCCGAAAGAAAAGAACCGGCGGATAAGTTTAGCTCTGGGCATAACGAAATCCTTTGAACTTGTAGTGCGGGTTACTAACCCGCACTACAAAATCATTCCACTAAGGCAATACGACTTTATCGCCCGCCTTGAGCGCACCGTTCGCGGCGACAGCGTAATGTTTGGCATCCGCCGCTGTAATCGTGACAGCCACGGGACGTTGTTGATTGGCGCTCTCAAGCCGCGTGACCATCGGTGTCTCGCTTCCGAAGTGTAAAGCGGCGCGCGGTACGAGCAATTGTGAGCCGGAATTGCCGACGACAATGGAAACTTGTGCCGACATTCCGGGCTTCATTTCTATAAGCGTTTTTTCGAGCGAAATAATGACAGTAAAAACTTTCGCTTTCGCCTGCCAACTGGCTTTGGCGGCAGTTTGCGAAACGTCAGTGACCGTGCCGTTGATCGCTTCCTGCGGGGCGCTGTCCAACACGATGCGAGCTTTATTCCCTACTGAAATTTTCGGGCCGTCCACTTCGTTGACCTGCGCGACGAGTTCCATTTCGGAAAGGATAGGCAGCGTAAGCAAGGGCAAGCCGCCCCATACGACGTCGCCGACTTGCATCTTGCGGCGTTCGTTCCAGTGATCGCTGTAAAGCACCATGCCTTCGGTCGGCGCTTTGACCAGCATGCGATTGAGTCCCTGTTTGGCTTGCGCGAGTTGGCCTTCGGTCTTTTGCTTTTCAATCGTCTTGACCAGCAATTCGGCGGCGAACTCGCGCTTTTTCTGTTCGATCTTGGCCTGTTGCGTTTCGTATTCGGTACGGGCTTTGTCGAGGGCGAATTGCTTTTCCTGATATTCGCGGCGCGAAACCACATCGGCGGGCAAGCGGGCTTCGACTTTGGCTTTTTCGAAAGCGAGCCAGTGCCGACTCAACTCGACCTGGAAGTCGCGTAACTGGCCTTCCTGTTGGGCCGTCACGCGCAGGATTTCGTTTTCGGCGGCGATGAGTTTTTCTTCGGCGTCTTTGATCTTGGTGAGTACGGCGGTGCTGTCGAGTTCAATCAGGCGGTCGCCCGCTTTCACTTGCGTACCCTCTTCCGGCATCCAAGTGATCTTGGCTTCATCGGTCATCTCGGCAAAGATCGTGCGCGAACGCACGGCGCGCAATTCGCCATCAAGCCGCAACTGTTTGCTGATCTCGCCGCTTTCTATCAGAGCGGTGTGCAAGGCTACGGCAGGCGGTTCGCCGGTGGCGGCCAACGCCTGCCGCAAAGTTGTAAACGACGATGTATACGACGATGGAAACGCGCGCCAGCCAATGACGGCGATCAACGCCAATAAGAAAAGTGCAGGAAGGATGCGGCTGAATAAAAGAGATTCGCCAAGTGCGAAAGAAACCGGTTTAGAAACTGTGGGCATGGTGGTGTACCTCAACGACACAAAAGACGGTCAAAAAGCTAGATGGCACCAGTTGGACGATTACGAACGGACGAACGCCTCAGCGTTTCGCCACTTGCAACACGAGTTGTTTCTGCTCACGAATAATCACCGCCGCCACGATGGGTTCGGCAGCGGATTCAAACGCCAGTTTGAGTTCCGCGCTGTGTGCGACGCCTTTTTTACCCAGGCTGATGAGGCAATCGCCCGCTTGCATTCCGGCTTGCGCCGCCGGACTGCCGGCTTTGACTTCCGTTACCAGCAAGCCGTTGCCGCTTACGCCGAAATAGGCTGCGAGTTGCGGCGACAGCGTAGCCACGTTGACGCCCATGTCGCCCGCCTCAGCTTGCACAGACGAAGGCCGACACGCGCCGCGCTGTCCCGCAATGCTGGTGCGTCCATCTTTGATCGCGGCTTCCATTTCCAGACGGGTTTGCTCGGCGGTTTTGAAATACTCTTCTGATTGCCTGGCGTTTTCTTCCGCCAGTTTCTGATCGCCTTTACGCACGGCTTCTTCACTGGCGGCTTTCAGGCGCATGGCTTCGAGCATGAAAGCATTGGTGTCGCTAAAGAGTTTTTGACACGGATCATCGAAACGCACGCGGCGTTCACCCAAAGTGATGGTCAGCGTTAGCTCTGTGCCCGCCCGCAGCACGCGCACGGCGGCGCGTTCCTGCGGTTGTCGTTGCGTGAGCCAATGATAAATTTGCGCGGCGTTCTGAATGCGTTCTTCCGCGACGGCGACGATGAGGTCGTTGTCCTGCAAACCCGCCTGAGCCGCCGGGCTATCGGCCATAACTTTGCCGACCACTGCGCCCTGATTGGGTCCGGCGTCCCCCAGATAAGCCCCCAGAGAAGCGCCTTTAAGATGCTTCAGCACGATGCGGCCATCCGCATCGCGCATCGTCAGTGAATCGGATTGCGCCGCCGTCACCGCAACGCAACTCGCCAGTAATACGAATACAAAACTTAATCGAAAGAGAAGCTTCATCATTATGTCGAGGCCGGTAATTGTTGACGTTCGGGGTGCGCGCGCAAGATACCATCAAGCTCATCGTTTGCGCCATACCAGCAAGGTTAAATCGTCTTCCTGTTCGGCATTTTCCGTCCACGCGGCGACCTGTTCCAACAACCGCTGTTTGATCGTTTCAGCCGGCTGATCGCGCAACGCTGCCAGCCATTCTGCCAAACGCTCTTCGCCGATCTCTTCCTCTTGCGGATTGCGGGCTTCCAACAAGCCATCGGTATAGGCCACGAAAACGTCGTCTGCGGCTAACGCGACTTCACCCAACTCATAAACCGATTCACGAAACAAGCCGACGACGGTTCCACCTTCCTCCAACTTTTTACATTGGCTGGCAGTGAGCAGCAGCGGCGGATTGTGTCCCGCGTTCACATAACGCATCACGCTCGCGGCCTCATCGTATTCGGCATAAAACATCGTCACGTAACTCGAATCCGGCGACGCCTCGACCATGCGTTGATTGACGTGGCTGACCAGCGCCCGCAAATCGCGCGGTTCGTTATCCTCATTGAACGGGGGATTGAACGGGGGCGCATCGCTCAAAGCGCGGCTGCGCAAATGGGCTTGCAGGTTCGACATCAGCAAGGCCGCCGATACGCCTTTGCCGCATACGTCGGCCACGACGAAAGCAATCAGGCCGGGACGAATTTCAAAGTAATCGAAATAATCGCCGCTGACGATGCGCGCCGGTTGGCATACGCCTGCCGCCAGATCGAGCGTATCGCATTGCGGCATGGCGCGCGGAAACAAGCGCGCCTGCACGCTCGCAGCAATCGCCATCTCTTGATCGAGCCGCTCTTTCTCAGCCGACACGCGCAGCAGTTCGCGCAACGAACGAATCATGCGATTGAACGAATGGCCGAGGTCACTTAACTGATCGCGTCCGGTAACG
>JABFSD010001080.1 GCA_013140935.1 Acidobacteriota bacterium | reverse complement strand
AAATCGTTTTGCAGAAGTTCGCTGACGACGACGCCGTTCTTTTTGCGCAACACTTGCGCGTCGAGAATAACGAGTTCCGTCGAGATGCGAATCGTCGTTTCGTCTTCGTTTTGCCTTTTGACCTGTGCCGGTGTGAAGGCCGAAAGCAAAACCAGCCAGCCGCACACCAACGCACAGCTACTCATCCCGCAGTGGGAAAAACGATTTCGCATATTCATACCTCAAGTCGTAAACGGATCTAATAACTTTTCTTCCGACTGCAATTTCAGCAAGTGCCGATCTCTGCCATAAACATTCGTCAGCTTCGCCAACCGTTCCCGAATCTCTGGCGTAAGCTGTTCGGCTTCGAAGCGCCAGCCCCAATTGCCGCTTTCGCGCGCCGGCACGTTCATCCGCGCTGAACTGTCGCAGCCCAACACGTCCTGCAACGGAATGATCGCGGTCGTCGCCACCGAAGCCAACGCCGTGCGAATGAAGTCCCAATTGATCTCGCGACCATCCGTGCCGAGATACGCCAGCAAAAATTCGCGCTCTTCCTGAACTTCTTCCACCGTGCGCGTGCTGTCGCCTACGCCCGCCGTAAACCAACCGACTGTCGTGTCATTGTCGTGCGTGCCCGTGTAAACCACAGAGTTTGGAATAAAGCTATACGGCTTGAATTTGTCGGCTTCCGGGTTTGCTTCAAACGCGAATTGCAAAATAGCCATGCCCGGAAAATGAAACTCATCGCGTAACTTAATCACAGCGGGCGTAATCATGCCTAAATCTTCGGCGATGATCGGCACTTCGCCTAAAGCCTTTTTGACGGCCTTAAAAAACGCCGCGCCGGGGCCGGCTTCCCACGCGCCATTAACTGCCGTCGTCTCACCGGCGGGCACAGCCCAATAACTCTCAAAGCCGCGAAAGTGATCGAGGCGCACGATGTCTACCGTGGCGAGCGTCGCGCGGATGCGTTCGATCCACCACTGGAATCCGTCGTTTTGCATTACGTCCCAGCGATAGAGCGGATTGCCCCATAACTGCCCGGTTTCGCTGAAATAATCGGGCGGCACGCCTGCGACTTGGGTGGGTTGGCCGGCGTCGTCGAGATAAAACAATTCAGGATGCGCCCATACGTCGGCGCTGTCGTGCGCGACGAAAATCGGAATGTCGCCGATGATCTGGATGCCTTTCGTCACCGCGTAAGCCGTCAGCCCGACCCATTGTTTGAAAAACAGGTATTGATAAAAACGCTGTGCGCTGAGGGCGTGCGTGTGGTTCTCTTTGAAAAAGTGCAGCGCGTTGTCTTCACGGTCGCGCAGGTAAGGTTCCCACTTCGTCCATTCCGCGCCGCCGTGTTCGTCTTTGATCGCGCGATATAAAGCGTAATCTTCCAGCCAATGCGCGTGCTGATTGACGAAGTTCAAATAGTCGGCTTGCGCGGCTTCGTCAGGTTGCCGCACAAAGTTTTCGTGCGCGCGTTGCAGCCTGGCAAATTTGTATTCGATGACCGGGCCGTAATCCACTCGTTCGGCGGCAAAGCGCGGCACGTCATTCAGATCGCCTGCCAAATCGTTTGACGTAAGCCATCCGTCCTCCACCAGCGCATCCAGACTAATCAGCAGTGGATTGCCCGCAAACGCCGAAAAGCATTGATAAGGCGAGTCGCCGTAACCCGTCGGCCCCAACGGCAACACCTGCCACAGGCTCTGTCCGGTGGCGTGCAAAAAATCAACGAACGCATACGCCGCTGCGCCCAAATCGCCTACGCCATAACGGCTGGGCAACGAAGTCGGATGAAGCAGGATGCCGCTCGCACGAGTGAATTTCATAGGTAGGTAGTGGCTAGTGGCTAGTGGTTAGTGGCTAGTTCAACAGACTAGCCACTAACCACTAGCCACTACTGTGCTGCGCCCAGATTGATGCGCGCGTAATTCGATTCGCGGTCGCCGACAGTTAAGCGTAAATGATAACCGCCGCCGTTGGCGAGATAAGAGGGGATGTCAAATACGAGTTCGTCGAGGCCGGGGAAAAAGATCGCCGGGCCAGCCAACGATACGTTGCATTCGATGCCGTTGAGCCAAACGCGGACACGGCTCGCGTAACGCCATCCCGTGCCGGTGATCGTCACCCGCGTAGGTTGCTGGCGATTGCCCACCGGAATCGGATCGTTCGTGATCGTCACTTGCGTAATACCCGACGTAGTCCATAACCCGGAAGGCAGAAAGGCGCTCTCGTCGTTTTCATCCATGCTTTGCACAAAGACGCTCGGCCATACACTCACGACTTCGATATTGGCGGTGAGCGGATTGCCCGTCTTGGGACGCAATTCCAAAGCGCGCGGCGAAAGGCCCGCAGCACTGACGATAAAGACGACCCGCGTAGGCGAAACGGCGCGCAAACGTTGCGGCACACCGTCCAGCAACACTTCAACCCCGCCCAATAACGTAGGCGTCTCGAACGGGTCTTGTTCGAATACGTCGGTGAAATTTTCCCCGGTGATTTCGGCGAGGGCTTCGCGCACCAAGGGCGCTTCGGGATTGACAAAGTTTCTGACGGTCAACGCCTGCGCCTGCGCCGTCAGCGCGGCGATCCACAAACAACACCCCACACCCAGCCCACGCCAAGCCGAAGCGCACCGACGCCGTCTAATAAAATTGCGAAAATTGCTTTGCTGAGTGGTGTGATTAGGCAAGCGAACGACTCCTGTTATTGCAACTGCACGTCTTTCCAATCGCCTTGATTGATGGCGGCGCGAATCTGTTCGGCACTTTTACCTTGTTGGTGCATTTTGCCCGCCAGCAGGGCTTCTTTCATACACACCATGCATTCGGCGCTGTGCGTATCAATGTGGCAATCGAGCAAACTCTTATGCCCGAACCCCGTGTCGCAGTAGCAATAGCAAGGCTGTTGCGCCAGCACGTCAGGATATTCCTGGGCAATGCGATAAGCCGCCTTGACCGAGGCGCTCGAAAACTGTTCGGGCGACAGCGTTTTCGGCAACGGACGCGCCGCTGCGATATTGGCGACGTAATCAGGCACGCGCGGCGTAGCCATGGCTGCCGCCGGCGTAGCGTCGTGTCCGCTGTGAGCATTGGGTGTCGCCGTAGTCGCCGAAGGAGCCGTCGTTGACGTACACGCGCTGCCCACACACATCATCCATGCCAATGCCAACAGCCACACGTTTTGCCGCGATAAAGCAGAAAAAGTCTTCGTCATATAGGTTCGAGATTCTTGCAAAGGGATTTTCAAAAGGGATTGGTGATGACCAAAAAGAAAAGCAAACGAGCGCACGCATTGTAACCACCCCGCCCCACTCACGCCAGTTGGGTCTGGCGAATTACCAAAGTTCACCACACCCGCCACGGAGCCTGTTGCTCGCCCCACAGCCATTGCAGATGCTGGTAATCGCGCGGGTTGTCCATGCAATACCAAAAGCCATCGTACTGATACGCCATCAACTCGCCGTCGCGCGCCAGTCGTTGCAACGGATCGCGCTCCAACACCAACGCAGGGTCGTCTGACAAGTAATCGAATACGCCGCGCGAAAAGACGAAATAGCCGCCGCTGATCCAACCGCCCGTCGCTTGCAGTTTCTCGCTGAACGCATGCACTTGCCCGTTGTCACCTAACGATAATTCACCGAACCGCGCCGGCGGTCGCACGCCCGTCACTGTCGCGAGCTTGCCGTGCGCGCGATGAAATTCGACGACTTTGCGAAAGTCCAGATCGGTCACGCCGTCGCCATAAGTCACCGCAAAGATGTCATCGTCTGCTGGAATATGCGCCGCAATGCGTTTGACGCGATGGCCGGTCATGCTATCCAAACCGGTTTCGGCCAACGTAACTTTCCAGTCCTTTTCATCAAGCTGTTCCGTCGTATGCAGCGACACGCCGTTCTGCGCGTCGAGCGTCACGTCACCGACCATCGTCAGTAAATTCAAAAAGTATTGTTTGAAAATATCCGACCGATAGCCGAGGCAGAGTACAAAGTCTTTGAAGCCCCAATGCGCCAAGCCGCGCATGATGTGCCACACCACCGGACGCCCGCCGATGGGCGTCATCGGCTTCGGCAAATCACTACCGGCTCCAGCCAGCCGTGTGCCTAAACCACCGCATAAAATGACGATCTTCATAAACGCATCATCCTTGCCCGCAACGCGAATTGGCAAGCCCGAAAACCCGTGCGAGAATCCCGTGCATCATTCGACAAACATCAGAAAGAAAAACCTTATGGCTTTAGCGACACGCGAAAACCCCGACAACGGGCAGCTAGAAGTGCTGGTCAACGACCAATGGGTTCGCTTCGACGAATATCGCAGCAAGCAAATTGACGACGCTTATCAAACTTCCGTGCAATTCCTGCGCGAACGATTAGGCGAAGACCAAGCGCGCAAGTTGGCAGATTCCATTAACGAGACAAAATCATGAAACGAGTCATCTTTGCATTATTGCTCTTGAGCGTATCTACGTTCGCACAAACTACGTTGCGCCACCTCGACGTAGATTACTCAAATCAACTGCCCAGCTACCCCACCAAAGAAGCCTGGCTCGCCCGCGCCGCGCAATTGCGCCAACAAATCCTGGTGAGCGCCGGACTCTCGCCCATGCCCGCCAAGACGCCGCTCAACGCGCAGCTTTTCGGCAAAGTAGACAAGGGCGATTACACGCTCGAAAAAGTGTATTTCGAGAGCCTGCCCGGACATTTCGTCAGCGGCAATCTCTATCGCCCCAAAAACGTGAACGGCAAAGCGCCCGCCGTACTTTGTCCGCACGGACATTGGACGTACGGTCGCTTGGAAAACCAGCCGCTCAATTCCGGCTCGGCGCGC
Source organism: Acidobacteriota bacterium (assembly GCA_013140935.1). Classification (GTDB taxonomy): domain Bacteria; phylum Acidobacteriota; class Blastocatellia; order RBC074; family RBC074; genus JACPYM01. The sequence continues at coordinate 1,120 of JABFSD010001080.1, read as the reverse complement.
GCCGCGAGTTTTGCCAAGCAGGGTTACGTGGCGTTCATCTGGGACATGGTCGGTTACGTAGACAGCACGGCGATTCCACATACGTTCGCCAGCGGCCACCGCGAAGGCTTCACGCGCGAGACGTTGTGGGGCGTCAATCTGTTGGGACTGCAACTCTGGAACAGCATCCGTGCCGCAGATTTTTTATTGTCATTGCCTGAAGTAGACGCCACGCGCCTCGCCGTCACGGGCGAGTCGGGCGGCGGCACGCAAACCTTCCTGCTCGCCGCGATTGACGAACGCATTCACGCGGCGGCTCCGGTCAATATGGTGTCGGCGCTGATGCAAGGCGGCAGCGTATGCGAGAACGCTCCCAACTTGCGCATTGATACGACCAACGTAGAAATCGCTGCGTTATTCGCGCCGCGCCCGATGGTGTTGATTGCGGCCACCGGCGATTGGACGAAGAACGTACCGAAGGTCGAGTTCCCTGCCATTCGCGCGATTTACAAACTCTTTGACGCCGAAAACCAAGTGCAGGTCGTGCAATTCGACGCGCCGCACAATTACCATCAAGCGAGCCGCGAAGCAGTTTACGGTTGGTTTGCGCATTGGCTGCAAGGCCGCAAAGAAACCGAGCCGATCAAAGAGCGCGGCATCAGCGTGGCGCCGCTCGGCGAACTGATGGTCTTTCACGCGCGTCCTCGTCCGGCGAATGAAAGCAACGAAACCCAATTGATCGAAAGCATGATCGCTGCCGCAAAAGGGCAATTGCGAAACGCAACGACGGCGGAACAAATCAAGCAACAATTCGCTACGGCACTGAAAGGCGCGCTGCTTGCGACTTATCCGACCGCGCAACAATTTATCGCACGCACCGATGACGCCGCCGGACGCAACTGGGAACTCAAAGCAAGCGCACAAGCGGAAAGCCTTTTCGTGCAAGTGCGCCCCGCCGTTCAACCGCAACGCGGGGTGACGCTGTTGGTAAGCCCGACGGACGATGATTCGCTCGCGCAACTCTTGCGCGAACAAGGCCAGGCGGTCATTCGCATCACGCGCTTCACTGCGCCGCAGCCTGACGTACCGGCGAACATCAAATTCTTTACCACTTATAACCGCACGACAGCCGCGCGCCGCG
>JABFSD010000331.1 GCA_013140935.1 Acidobacteriota bacterium | reverse complement strand
TTTCAATACTTATTGGAGCCCGGTGCGCTGTTCCGGCGTGATTTTCACACCGGTCACGTTGAGCAACGGATACACCCTGACGCCCGACACTTTACTGAATGACCTCGTATTGCAAACGATGGCGACCATTCGTGAAAACCGCACGGTGGATATGCAAGCGTTGGCAGACATCTTCATCATCCTGAACACCAAGTGTTAAACGACACTGAGAGCGTGGCGCGGGCTGCCAGCCCGCGCCACCAACATTGAATAAACTGACATCCGATTGGAGGGGAAATGATCAAATCACAAACTACACGAGTACTGTTCGCAATGGCCTTGTTCCTGGGCGCGCTGGCGGCGTTACGCGGGCTTCCGGCGTTGCCGAGTCAAGACTTTTTTACGCGCGCCTCGGCGGCGGTTGATGCGTCCGTCGTGCCCATCGTCACGATCTGCGGGCCGGTGATCGAATACGCTGCGCCGACCGCTTCGGCGGCGGGCTTATTGAATATCGGCGGCGTACGTTTGACGCTGGCGGCGGGCGCTTCGATCAGCGGTTTCGCGGTCGGACAGAACGTCTGCGCCAGTTTCTGCGCGAATGCCAGCGGACAAATCGCCAGTGTCATCGGCGGCATCAGCGCCAATGCGGGTGGCGTCACGACCGTCTGCGGCATCGTGACCGAATACAACACCAACACCAATTTTCTGGGCATCGGCGCGGCTCGCTTGCGCATGGAGCCTTATCTCTCGATCAACGGCGGCACGCTCGTCGCGCCCGGAGCCAATATCTGCTTGTATCCGGTCTATCGGTCAGACGGCAGGCTCACGGGCGGCACGACGGCCACGCTCGCGCCCGGCACGTTGCCGATTCGCATTCCGGCCATCACGCAAGGCAAAACGCTCGGCCCTGATTTCCGCGATGCCGATGACGGTTACTTCATGCTGCCGCAACCTTTCGTGCTCAACGTGCAAACGCCGATTCCGGCGGGCGTGCAAGTGAGACCCGCCGCCGCCGGGATGTATCGCACGCCTTACGGATTATTCAATGCGCGCGACCTCGTGCGTTTTTCCAGTTCCACACCGAACTCGACCGTGCGCGCGACGGCTTGCGCCGACAGTTTGTGGGACTTGTTCGTACAACTTGAAACTTCGGGCGCAACCGAAGGCGATATGGTCACACTCGCCGTGCAAAATCCCGACGGCAGCAATGTGCAAGTGATTGCGATGTTCACGATTCAAGGCGGCAACGCCGTCGTCACGCAAATTCACCCGCACGTCAGCCTGAGATGGGACGCCGGCAATATCAACGTAGGTCGCGCCATTCCCTTCTATCCGCAAAACGATGTGTCGCGCACGCCGACGTTGACGATGGTGTTCCAGATGGGTTCGAACCTGCTGGGCGGATGCTTGCAGTATTTTTCTGAGATCAAACGCGCGGGTGGAACCGGCACGACTTCGATCATTCACCTGGCCGCCGTGCTGAAACGCATGGAATCGGTGGGAGAAGGAAGAATCGAAGGCTATGACCTGCTCTCAGGCGCGCTCGGTTCGTTCTGGACGGGTCGCACCTGCGCGGTTTCCTGCAACGGCTGCCAACCGCCACCGCCGTCTACGCCCACACCCACACCCACACCAACGCCCACGCCGATGCCTTTGCCCGGCAGCCTGTCGGGTCATGTCTATTGCGATTTGAATAACGACGGCCTTTACATGAACCCCGGCGAATCGCCCCTCGTCAATGTGACGATCACCTTAACCGGATTCGATTTCAACGGCCCGGTCAATCGAGTGACCACGACCAACGCGTTAGGGGCTTACGCCTTCACCAATCTCATGCCGGGAACGTATAAAATCTCTGAAACACAACCGGCAGGCGTGAACGACGGCATTGATACGTTGGGCACTTTAGGCGGCACCAAAAACAACAACGACATGTTCGAAGACATTGATTTGCCCGCTTTAGCTTCCGGCGAAAACTATAACTTCGGCGAATCCTGCACGACGGGCACGCCGACACCTACGCCGCCGCCGCAAGCGAAATGCAGTTCGATTTGCTGGCGCGATACGTCGTGGTTTCTCAGAAGTTCAAACCAGTGGCCGGGCGGGACGGTATTGGCAATGGGCTTTAACGCTAACAATCCGATTTCCGTCTCATCGAATGCCAGTATCATTCGCATCATCCTCAATGGCGGCATGTCGCAAGTGCAACGGTTCAACAGTGAATTCGTCACCGCGCAAATGAGTATGTTGCGCGCGGGCGGGCCGGGATCGCCAGTCGTATTCGATACGCTGTGGAGCCAACTGCGCTGTTCGGGATTGAATTTCGCGCCCGTTACGTTAAGCAACGGCGTGACGCTCTCGCCCGAAAGCCTGCTCGATACGCTGTGGAATCAGAGCGTACTGGCCATCCGCGAAAACCGTCAGCAAGACCTGGATGAACTGGCAAACATCTGGGCACAGCTCAACGGCCAATGCGACATTTTCTAGCATTCGACCATTGAATTGAGGCTTTGAAAAAACCAAAGGCACGAAGGCGTTTTATACGCTTTCGTGCTTTTGGCTGTATGGCAACCTGTCAGGTTGCCATACACGAAACTCAACCCCGAGCTAATTCCCCGAACCGTTCCCACCAGCAGCAGCAGCCGGAGCCGCTTTGTGATAGTTGGGATAAGCCGGACGCGCAGGCCGTTTGACCGGGTTTTTCTTGAGCAAGTCCAGCGCGACGCTGACGGCTTTTTCGAGTTGGGTGTCAACGCCTTTGCGCCACGCGGCGGGGTCGAGGTCTTGTTCGATGTCGGGCGGCGTGCCTACGTTTTCGACTTCCCACGCGCCTTCGGGCGTATAGAAACCGAAGTGCGGAGCCGTTACATAACCGCCATCAATCAAGGTCGGATAGCCGCCGATGCCGACGAGTCCGCCCCACGTACGCTTGCCGATGACCGGGCCGACTTTCTTGCGCTTGAACATCCAGGGCAGGAAGTCTCCACCCGAACCTGAGAACTCGTTGGCGAGCATGACCTTCGGGCCTTGCAAGACTCCGAACGGCGTAGTCCCGTCCATATTGCCATCGCGCACCGCCCAATAACTGACGACCGGTTTCGCCAAGTGGTCAACGATGTAATCAGCCGCCGAACCGCCGCTGTTGAAACGTTCGTCAATCACCGCGCCCTCTTTGTCGAGTTGCGCGAAATAGAAGCGATTGAAATTCGTATAACCGCCCTGCCCCGTATCAGGCAGATAAACATAAGCCAGTTTGCCGCCCGACAGTTCGCCGACTTTGCGGCGATTGCTTTCGATCCAATCGTAATTGCGCAACGCGCTTTCGTTGCCGGTGGGTACGACAGTGACTTCGCGTGAACCGGTTCCGTCAGCATTCGGTCCGACTTTCAACGTGACCTGTTTGCCCGACGTGTTTTCGAGAAACTGATAAACGTTGTCGTTCGCCGTTAGATTGCGGCCTTTGACCGCGAGCAGGTATTCGCCTGCCGCTACGTTGACGCCGGGTTGCGTGAGCGGCGCGCGCAGTTGCGGATTCCAGTTTTCGCCGTTGTAAACCTTGGCGAAACGATAGCGTCCGTTTTCGAGTTTGAAATCAGCGCCGAGCAATCCGCCCGGTACGAAATTCGGATTCGGCACGTCGCCCGGCGCTTGCACGCGCAAGTGGCCGACCGACATTTCGCCGTACATCTCTTGAAACAGATAGTTCAAGTCGGCGCGATGACCGAGTCCAGCGAGATAGGGCTCATACTTTTTCGTAACCGCCGTCAAGTCCATGCCGTGCAGATTCGGGTCGTAAAAGAAATCGCGTTCGATGCGCGCGACTTCTTTGTAAATTTGCTTCCACTCGGCGCGCGGGTCTACGAAAACTTCCATGTCCTCGACCTTGATGCGTCCGTCGCCCGGCTTGGGCGGCATCATCGTGCCCACGATGAAATACGCCGGGCCTTGCCGATAGAGAACCTTTTCGCCGTTGGCCGATACGTCAAAGCCTTGCACGCCGCTGACGAACGGATCGAGCTTGCGTTTTTCGAGATCGAACTTGCCTATCGTCGCGCCGAACATTCCGCCGGGCGCGGGCGGGCCTTCGGGAAATTCCATCGTGAACAGAATGCCCGCTTTGCCTTTCATCAAGCCTACGTAATTGCGCGCCGGAATCGGCAACGCAATGATGCGCTGGCTAATGTTTTCGAAATCAATCTTGACGGGTTCAGGTTCTTTTTTCGCACCTGGTTTCATCGCAGCTATTGCAGCCGCAGGCGGCGCTCCTGCTGGCGGAGTAGCGGCTTCAGGTTTCTTCTCGCCTTCCGTAGGTTTCGCATCTTTCTTCTCATCTTCAGCGACTTTCTCTTCATCGCTTTCAGGCGCGAGCGGCGAAGCCTGATCTTTTTTCAAGACAACGGCGTAAACGCTGCGCGTCGAACGCAGCGGATAACTCGACATATCCAAGCCGCCGTTCGTCGGGCCGATGTCGGTCGAAGCCGTGAAGTAAAGATATTTGCTGTTGTTGTCGAACACCGGATAAAGCGCGTCGCTCATGCCGTCGGTGACTTGCGTCGCCTTTTTGTCTTCGAGCGAATAAACAAAAACCGCGTGCGTCCACGACTTGAGCATCTTGGCGTAAGCGATCCACTTACTGTCGGGCGACCAGTCAGGCGCGATTTGGCCGGTGTTCAAGATATTCGGTTCGACTTTGACGGGATCGGCTTTCTCGATGTCTACGTACCAAAGGTTGCTGCGCTTATCGGTGAAAGCGATTTTCTTGCTGTCGGGCGACCAGCGCGGCGAATAATAAAACGTAGGTTCGAGCTTGATCTTTTTGACTTCGCCCATGCCTCGCTGATCGCGCAGGTGCAATTCATATTCGCCCGAAACGTCAGAGAAATAAGCGATCCACTTGCCGTCGGGCGACCACGACGGATCGCGTTCGGCGCTGTTGGGCGCGTTGGTCAGATTGCGCGCATCGCCTTTCTCGGCGGGCACGGTAAGGATTTCGCCACGCGCTTCAAACACGGCGCGCACGCCGGTCGGCGAAAGCGCAACGTTCGACGCACGCGCTCCGACCTTTTCATATTTCGCGCGCACACCCGCCAGATCGCCGTTGAGCGTGATATTCACCGGCTTCGACTTGGCCGATTTGATGTCGAAGATATTGATCGAACCGAATTGCTCATACACGATGCTCTCACCACCAACAGCTAACGAAGCGGCTTTGAGATCGAGTCCCGTATTAGGCATCGCCTGTGTGACTTTTTTAGTTTTGGTGTCGTAAGCAAACAGCGTGACTGCGCCGTTGCGATCAGAGAGGAAATAAACTTTGTCGCCCGCATACATCGGCTCGAAATCGTTCGAACCGTTCGCGGTCGTCAAGCGCGGCACACGCTCGATGCTCGAATCGCTCAAGTTCGCAATCCAGATGACCGATTGCTGTCCTCCGCGATAACGCTTCCACATTTGAAAGGCGCGCGAAATCGGTTCGTAGGCAATGCGCGCCGCGTCCGAAGAATAAGAACCCGCGTGCGCCATCGGCAACGGAACTTCGACCGGCAGCGTTCCATCCAAAGCAATCGTGAACAGCTTGGCGAAACGTCCTGACTGGCTGGTGCGCCGCGAGACAAACAGCACGCTCTTGCCGTCGGGCGTCCAGTTGGCGACCGTGTCGGCATCGGGATGATAGGTCAACCGTTTGGGTACGCCGCCCGTCGCGGGCACGGTGAAAACATCTACGTTGCCGTCATACTGCCCGGTGAAGGCCACCTGCGAACCATCGGGCGAAAAGACCGGATTCGTCTCAGTCCCCACACCGGTCGTCAGCCGCGTAGCCTCGCCGCCATCCTTGCCGACGATCCACAAATCGCCCGCGTAAACAAACACGATATGCGTCTTGCTCATCGTCGGATTGCGAAACAGCATTTTGCCATCGGGCGTTTGCGCTGCGCCGAATGCGGCCAGCAAG
>JABFSD010001217.1 GCA_013140935.1 Acidobacteriota bacterium | reverse complement strand
ACATCATTCCGCGCGCGCGGTTTAACGCCAGCGGCGCGGCGATTTTGAATTACTTCGCGTTGCCCAATGCGCTGGGCGGACGCACGCTGGCGGGCAACGCTTTCAATTACGTCATTCAAAAAAGCGTAGACGTGCCGAAGCAAAGCCAGGTCGTGCGTTTTGATTTCAAACCAAACGAGAAAGACACGTTCTTCGTCAACGCCCAATGGTGGACAGCGGATAACGAAGGCTTCGACACGTCGGGCTGGCCGGGCGGCGACAACAATCGCTGGGGCATCAGTTCGCATTATCTTTACCGCGACAACGGCATGTCGCTGAACTGGGTGCGGCTGATTAGCCCTTCGATGGTCAACGAAGTTTCGGTCGGCGTAAGGCACGATTCCGAAGGCTTCGTCCCTTCGACCGGCGAAATTGACCGGCTAACGCGGACGGCGTTGAAATATACCGCGCCACAACTTTTCCCCGGCAACAACACGCTCGGCACGATTCCGCGCGCGACCGGTTGGGGCGGGCTTTCGCAAACGACTGTCGCCAATATCAACTGGCTCGACCGCTGGGGCGAGATCGGACAGGATTACATTCTGCCTTCGATCACCGATAACTTTTCGCTCAGTCGTCGTAACCACAATTACAAAGCGGGCTTTTATCTCGAACGCATCCGCAACGGCGAAGCGCCCGGCGGCAACTGGACAGGTACGTTTAATTTCAGCAGCAACGATAGCAACTACACCGCCGCGTTGGGCAACACCGGTCATCCTTATGCCAACGCGCTGCTCGGCAGCTTTCGCAGTTACGCTGAATCGTCGGCGCGTCCGCACACCGATCTCGAACGCACACTGATGCAATGGTATGTGCAGGATCAGTGGAAAGTGAATCGGCGCGTGTCGCTGAATTACGGCGCGCGCATGGGTTGGTATTCGCAATGGTCGCAACGCAATCTCGACGCCTCGAATTTCGTCGCGTCATCGTTCAATCCCGCGAAAGCGTTGGTGCTTTATCGCGCGTTCTGTGTCGGCGGCACACCCGCGACGGCGGCTTGCGCGACGGCCAACCGGCGCGCGCAAAATCCGATCACGGGCGCGCTTTTGACCAACACGAATCTGGTCGGCACTTTCATACCGGGCATTGGCGACAAGCTCAACGGCATTGCTGTCGGCACTGACCCGAACGTGCCGCACGGATTCAAAAAGCCCGCACCGATACAAGTTCAGCCGCGTTTCGGTTTCGCGTGGGACGTGACGGGCAAAGGCCGCACGGTGGTGCGCGCGCACGGCGGCGTTTATCACAGCACACGCACGGGCGGCGGCACGACGGGCGGCAATCTGGTCAGCAATCCGCCTTATCAACGCACGGTCACGATTGATTACGGCACGATTGACAACCTCGCCAGTCTGGTCGGCACGGCGCTCGAACGCCCGACCGGTTTGAACGCCGTCGAAGTCATCACCAAAACGCCGACGATTTATAACTACTCGTTGGGAATTCAGCAGGAGATCGGATTCAAAACTTTGCTCGAAGTCAGTTATGTCGGCTCGCAGGCGCGGCACTTGGGCGAATTGCGCAACATCAACGGCGTACCCGATGGCGCGCGTTTCGATCCGGCCAATCGCAATCCGTTCAGCGCACCGAGCGCGACGGCGACGGGCGCGTTGGCTGATGATTTTCTGCGTCCTTATCAGGGCTATGCCGACATCAATGTGGTGATGGGGGCGGGTACGTCCAATTACAACGGCTTGCAAGTGCAAGTCAGCCGCCGTTACGCGCAACGCTTTCAATACGGCCTTGCTTACACCTGGCATAAGACGCTCGATTACGCCAATGACGACAGCTCGAACGTGAGTTATCCGCGTCCTTACAAAGCGTTCAATTACGGCCCCGCCGATCACGATCAAACGCAGATTTTCACCGCGAATTACATTTGGGATGTACCCAGTTTGAGCAAGCGGCTGAATAGCAATCGTGTTGTCAAATCGCTTTTCGACAACTGGCAGCTATCGGGTACGACTTCGCTGGTGACGGGACGCGCGCAAAGCGTGACGTTCACTTACAGCGGTGGACTCACCGACAACACGGGCGGCGAAAACAACGGACGACCGCTGGTGTTATGCAATCCGAATCGGCCACTGGCGAATGCCGCTGACGGCACACCGGTGTTTGTTGATGCGAGTTGTTTTGCGCGTCCGCTCGCGCGCGGTGAAATCGGCAACGCCGCACGCAATATGATTCGCCGTCCGGGCGTCATCAATTCCGATCTGGCGTTTTTCAAGAATGTGCGTTTGCGCGAAAAGCTGCGGCTGCAATTCCGCTGGGAAACTTACAATCTGTTAAACCACACGAATTTCAGCGCGATTGATACGGCGCTAACCATGACGCTTAACACCACAACCAACGAAGTCACGCAAACCAACGCGCGGTTCGGGCAACCGACCGCTGCGCGTTCGCCGCGCGTGATGCAAGGTTCGTTGCGCCTCAGTTTTTAGCGGCGTATTCGCATCGGGCGCGGCCTCTCGCCGCGTTTCCGAGAGCGTGGCGGCAACGGAGCCGAGTGGTTTAGATCCGGCACTCCAACGGATTCCTACCTATCCAGCAAAGTACCACTCGGCTGCCGCCACGCTTTTTTTTTGAAATCATTGCCGTTCTAGCAACGGCGCAGCGCGGCGCTGCAAAATGAAGTCAACCGTTTTGTCTTAGCCCCAATGCGTCACATCAGTTATAAGGATTGATTATGCGACTAACAACGAAATGTCTGTTGGCATGGTGCTGTTTGTTTCTGTGCGTATCCGGTTACGGACAACCAACTCCTTCAGTGCCGCGCGTCTTCCTGCTCGACGGCAACCATCTGCAAACGACGAAGCAACGCTTGCGCGCCAACGATGCGCAGCTTGCGCCCGCGTGGGCCAAACTTGCGCAAGAAGCGAAGCAGGCGTTGGCTTCCGAACTCTTCTCAGTCACCAGCAAAGGCGTCACGCCGCCCAGCGGCGACAAGCACGATTACATGAGTCAGGCTCCTTATTTCTGGGCTGACCCGAAAAGCCCAAACGGCTTGCCTTACATTCGGCGCGACGGCGAACGCAATCCTGAGATCAACAAAATCTCTGACCACAGCACGATGGACAAGATGGTCGCGGCCTCTGAAACGCTGGCGCTGGCTTACTACTTCAAAGGCGACGAAGCCTACGCCGCCAAAGCCACGCAGTTGTTGCGCGCTTGGTTTCTCGATGCGACGACGCGGATGAATCCGAATCTGGAATACGCACAAGGCATTCCCGGCATCAACACCGGACGCGGCATCGGCCTGATCGAAACGCGCGGTTTGACGCACGCCGTAGACACTATCGGCTTGCTCGCGGGCAGCAAAGCCTGGACCGCCGCCGATCAACGCGGCGTGCAAACGTGGTTCGGGGCGTTTCTGAAATGGATGCAGGAAAGCAAAAACGGGCGCGAAGAGAACGCCGCGAAAAACAATCACGGCACTTACTACGACATTCAAGCCGTCGCTTTTGCACTGTTTCTCAACCAGCACGAACTGGCAAAAAGCATTCTCGAAACCGCCAAGCAAAAACGCATCGCGCTGCAAATCGAACCCGATGGCCGCCAGCCGCTGGAACTCGCGCGGACGAAAGCCTGGAGTTACAGCACCGGCAATCTGGATGGCTTGATGCTGCTCGCGCGGCTAGGCGAAAACGTCGGCGTGGATTTGTGGAACTACGAAACCAAAGATGGCCGCAGCATCCGGCGGGCGCTGGATTATTTGATTCCGTTCGCGCTGGGCGAAAAAAAATGGACTGATCAGCAATTAGGCGAATGGCCGCCGCAGATGCTCGCTTCGCATTTGCGCCGCGCGGCGGTCAAGTATCAGGCACCGCGTTATCAGGCGTTGGCGGAAAAGTTGCAGTCGCTCACTCCATCCGCGCGGATTCGATTGCTTGAGCAAGGTACGGTACAACGATAGGAGCGACCGGCGCGGATTTTCATTTGCCAGTAAGCAAGCGCCTTTTTCGTGACTGGACAAACCACTATGAGTTGGAACGATTCCCTAACCCGCAGAGATTTTCTCGTGACCGCTGGCGCGGCTGCGCCAGTGTTGCTTTTAGAAGGCGCAGCGCAAACGCCGTCGCCTTCCCCCGATCCCGCTTTGCGCCTGTGGTATCGCCAACCCGCGCCCGATTGGAATGAAGCGTTGCCGCTCGGCAATGGCCGGCTCGGCGCGATGATCTTTGGCGGCATTCAGACCGAACATTTGCAACTGAACGAGAACACGCTTTATTCCGACGAACCGGGCCGCCGCGATGTCAAACTCGACGTGACAAAAGATTTCGACCGCGTGATGGGAATGTTGCGCCAGCGGCAATATGCCGAGGCGACGGAATTCATCTCGCAACACTGGCTGGGACGCGCGCAGCCTTGCTATCAGCCGCTGGGCGATTTGCATTTGCATTTTGAACAGCAAGGCGCAGTGACTGATTACGCACGCGACCTAGACTTGGCGACAGCGATAGCGACAGTGCGTTATCAACAGGGCGGCGTGAAATTCACGCGTGAGTATTTCGCCAGCCATCCCGCTCAAGTGATCGTGATGCGGTTGACGGCTGACCGTCCGCATAGCCTGAGCTTGCGCGCCGCGCTCAGTTCCGTGCATCCGACGGCGAAGCAGCAAGCCGCTAGCCGCGACAGTATCGCGCTGACCGGCCAAGTTCCCGGCTTTGCGCTGCGCCGCGAGTTGAGCTTCGTCGAACAGCGCAATGAACAATGGAAGTACCCTGAGCTTTTCGACGCAGCGGGCCAGCGGCGTCCTAACGCCAAGCCGGTGCTTTACGGCGCAGAGATTGATGGGCTGGGCATGCGCTTTGCCGCGCGCTTGCGCGCCGTCATGCAAGGCGGCGAGGTCGAAGCCGATGCAGAAGGTTTGCACATCCGTCGCGCTACCGAGGTCTTGCTGATCTTCGCTGCCGGAACGAGTTTTAATGGCTTCGATAAAAGCCCTTCGCGGCAGGGCACGGATGCCGTGGCGCGTGCCGCCATTGATTTGGAACGCGCGGCGAAAAAATCTTTCGCGGCCTTACGGCAAGCGCATGTGCGTGATTACCAATCGCTGTTTAATCGCGTCTCAATCAACCTGGGCGCGGCGTCCGAGCAAAGCCGATTGCCGACGGATGAACGCATCGCCCAATTCGCCAACGACCAAGACCCGGCCCTCGCGGCGCTTTATTTTCAGTTCGGTCGTTACCTGATGATCGCGGGTTCACGCCCCGGCGGGCAGCCGCTCAATTTGCAGGGGCTTTGGAATCCGCACGTCATTCCGCCGTGGGCGGGCGCGTATACGACCAACATCAATGCGCAGATGAATTACTGGCCTGCCGAAACGACCAACCTATCGGAATGTCACGAACCGCTTTTCAGAATGATTCGTGAATTGACCGCAACGGGCAGCCAGGTAGCGCGGCAGGTTTATCAACGGCGCGGTTGGGTCGAGCATCACAACACGACCATCTGGCGCGACGCGCAACCCGTAGACAACATCGCGCGCACTTCATTCTGGCCGATGGGCGGCGCGTGGTTCTGCCAGCATCTGTGGGAGCATTACCGGTTCACCGGCGACCGCGCGTTTTTGGCAAAAGAAGCTTATCCGGCGTTGAAAGGCGCGGCGGAATTTTGCGCCGATTGGCTGGTTGATGACGGCAAGGGGCGGCTGGTGACGGCAGCGGGCGGTTCGCCGGAGACTGATTTCAATTACGTGGATGCACAGGGAAAGAAGCAGGCCGGCAGCATTTCGATGGGGCCGACGATGGATTTAGCCATCATCCGCGAGCTGTTCGCCAACTGCATTCACGCGGGTGAAATTCTCAACCGCGATTCCGCCTTGCGCGCTGAATTGAAAGCCAAACTCGCCAGGCTGTTGCCCTATCAAATCGGTCAACGCGGCCAGTTGCAGGAA
>JABFSD010000462.1 GCA_013140935.1 Acidobacteriota bacterium | reverse complement strand
CGGATGCCCGGCCAGCGCGACGGCGCTCGCCACCATGTCGTCGCCGCCGATAATCAACAGTGCGTCAATGTCGAGTTTTTTTAACGCGGCGACGGTGTTGTCGAGATTTTCAGGATCGCGCGCGATGTCTACGCGCGAAGCGCCGAGAATCGAGCCGCCGTCGAGATGAATGCGCGAGACTTCGTTGATGGTGAGTTCGTGGCACTCGTCGGTGTAACGCTGCGCCAGCCATTCAAAGCCGTCCTGAAAACCGATGGGCGTACAGCCCGATTTGATTGCTTCCAACGCGACCGCTGCGATCACGCCATTCGTGCCAGGGGCGGGGCCTCCGCCTAATAAAATTCCGATTCGTTTAATAGCCATAAGTGTTGAATGTTGGTTGGCTGGCTAAATCTGAGCAACAAAGAATTAGACAGGATTGACAGGATTTTCAGGATTTACAGGATGAATTGGAATGTGGAAATGCCTTGCCTTTGGCCAATCCCGTCAATCCTGAAAATCCTGTCAATCCTGTCTAATTTCTTTCTGCCAGTGATGTTTATTTCGATTTAGCCAAATCTCTTTTTCAGTTCCTCAATGCTCAGGTTGCCGGCGCGCGAAAGTTTTTCCGCCGTGTCTTTGTTCGCCACGTCGGCGGGGTCGAGCCGGATCATGTATTCGCGGGCGACGCGGAAGGTTTCGCTGTCGGGGTTGACGTTGCGTACGCGCGTCTTGCCGGAATGCGGGTCGCGGATGTCTGAGAACAGCAGCGGTACGAGCTTGCCATTTTGGATGCTGACCATCGCGCCGCTGCCGCCGTTGACCAGAAAGCGAATCGCGGAGTTGCCGAGTTCGCGGCAGTAATGTTGATCGAAAGGAATCGGGTCGCAGCAACGCACTTCGTAGCCGATGTTTTTATTCGTCACCAGCAACTTGATGCCGCGCTGTTTGAAGCGGCCTTCGATTTCGACTTTGACCTTGCGCGCGAGATCAATTTCGGCAAAGCGTATGTGGCCGTGTTCGTCGCGCTCTACGTCTTGCAAGTCGGCGAGTTCAGTTGGGTCGAGTTGGTCAATCACGCCTTCGGCCAGCACGGCGACGCCGTAATGACGCTTTTCGGCGCGGCGTTTGATGATCGAACCTTCGACGATGTCGCAGAGTTGCGAGAACGGAATGATCTTGCCGCCGAACTCTTCGCGGATGATCGTCAACGTCGCGCCCGCCGCTTTGCCGATGCCGAGCGCGAGGTGGCCCGCTTGGCGTCCCATTGCTACGACAATGTACCAACGCTTGGTGGTGCGCGCGTCTTCCATCAGGTTTTGCACGAGTTCAGTGCCGACGTGCCGCGCGGTTTGAAAGCCGAAGGTGGGAATGTGCGGCGGCAACGGCAAATCGTTATCAATGGTTTTAGGTACGTGAACGGTGCGAATGTCGGATTGCGACGCGACCGTACTCGATGAAAGCGCGGTGTCGTCGCCGCCGATGGTGACGAGATGCGTGACGCCTACGCCTTTGAGCGTTTCGATGACGTTGGTCATCGCCTCTTTCGACTTGGTCGGATTTTCGCGCGCTGTGCCCAGCACCGAACCGCCGAGCCAGTGAATGCGCGATACGTCGTTGATGCTCAAAGGTCGCGCGCACGACACATCGCGTCGCACCAGATGTTTGAAGCCATCCTGAATGCCGACGACGTCGAAGCCTTCGTTGATGGCTTTGACGGTCGCCGCCGAGATGACGGAATTGATGCCGGGCGCAGGGCCGCCCCCGACGATGATTGCGAGCTTGGGTGAAACTGACATGTTTTCCACGATTGAAACTCAGTTGTTGATTGAATGGGAGTAAGTGCTGAAGTAAGCCGGATTGTAACCAAGCGATTTTGGTTTGGCTATAGGGGGCAGGAAAAAGAAAGCGCTCGTGTTTCTCTCAGCACGAAGGTTTGGGCGATTGATTGTTGCGCACGATCAATTGGTCGAGTTCCTGAAAAAGCTGAGTGTATTTGGCGTATTCGCCCCCTCTCGTGCGGGTCAAACCTGCTACGACATAGCGAATTCCGCCGCGCACGATCAAGGCGCAATCATGCAGGTAATCAGACCAGATGCCGCATTTGGCGGCGACAACGCCCAGGCCGCTGGGGAATAGCGAAGTCGTGCAACCGGTTCGTAAGGTCGTGATGATTTCGCCTGACGACGCATCATTCACCAGTCGGCCTTGTGCCAGCAGCGTGAAATAAGTGGCGACCGCGAGTGCCGTGACGTTGGCGCTGTTGACGCCTTTGACGGGATTCCCGCCCCATTCCCCTCTGCCATAAGACGAAGTGAGCCACAGCCCGCCGCGCGTAGGATGAAAAAGACCGGATTGCCAGGTGACCGAGGCGAGATAAGGAAAGCCTACGCGGATGATGAGTTCTCCGGCTTCGGCATTGTGGCTGATGCCTTGAAACAAACGCTGGGCAGCGGCGGTGAAATCCAGCGCCGTCGTGTTGCCCGACCAGTTACGAATATCGAAAAGCCATACCAGATTCGGCAAGTGGCTCTTGAACTGCCAGTGATTGAGCGCAGCCTTTTCCAACGCCTTGCCGTCGCTGAGGCCCAGACTCAGGGCCAATTGGCGCAGGTCAGCGCGCAACTGATGCGCCGCATAGACCGCCAGAATCTTGGGCACGCTGGCTCCATACATTGCCGCCGTTGATCCCCAGCCCGCCAAGTCGGGTCGCGTGATTTTGTCGCCCGTGAGATCAACCAATGCCACCCTCACTCTATCGTTCGCCGACGGCACCGGATTTTGCTTGTTCGCCAGATAGTGCGGAAAGCGCGTAGCAATCAGTTTCTGCAAACACGTCTGCAACCCGGTGCTGCTGGTGTCGGTGATCAACTGATCGCTCGCGTCTATGAAGCCGGGATTCATATTCGCTACGTTTAGCGTCGTGAGCGCCCCCGTAACGAAGCGTCCCGGCGTCGCCGGGTCAGGTTGTTTCGGCGTATGAAAATGATTGGGCAGCAGCAAGCCTTTGGGGGCAGCGGGGGCTTCGCCAAACGCTTGAGGGTATCCTGCGCGGTGACGCCACACCGGAGATCGAGGCAACGTAGGTTGCGTGAAAGACGAGGCGTCAATGTAAGGAGTAGCGTTGCTTGGTTGTCGGTCATAGAGATACATGATTTTGTCAGCGTTTCGCGATTTGTATGTTCGTAAACTGTGGGTTAAACGGCGGCACGTCAGTTGTAGATGGAGCCGTGCCAGCTATGTCTTTTTTCAGTAAAGCAATTCTCCCTTGAATCGTACGAGACACGACTTTCCCTGCGTGTATGGTTGGGCGTACGTAACTATTCAGCCCCCAGAAGGCGGGCAATATGGCTCTGCCGAAATGGGCAAAATATCTCGTTCTAAATTCCCCGCTGTTATTCTGGAAGCCCAGGTTCATTATTGCAGTTGTGTCTTTAATCAGTGGGGAATCGGTTCCGACGTGTCCGGGGCTGAATTTCTTCTCTATCCATTGCGTGTCGTATTCATCCAAAAGGCCCCAAACATGCCCCAGTTCATGGATTAAGGTATTTCTGCTCGATCCGATAAAGACGTTCAGGTCTCTCATGACAATTTCCCGGTTTTTACCATTGAACCACGACGACCAGGAATCGGTGGGATGAACATCGGTTTTCTTATTGGCATTGTTTATATCGGAAACAAGATTTAACTTAAATCGGAGTTTAATTTTTGCACTGTAGTTATTATTAACGTCCTTTACCTGAACCTCTGCGGCGTTATCCCATACCGCCACGGCGTCGCGTAAGTTATCCACGAAATCTTTTTTAAGGCCCGGGGCGTAATTTTTTCTGAAAGCTAGAAAGGTATTAAAGGTGATAAAAGCTTCATTGGCTCCACCGTTATATAAAAAATTAAAATTCCCGCCGAAGTAGGGGGCATTCAAATCAGTATTATTAACGGCAATTGTTTTGGGTAGCTGCGTAGGCGTAGGCGACTGCGCCAAGCCAAGCGAGTAGATATACATGATTTTTTCCTTTGCCCTTATAGCGATTTTCAATTGCGTGCGATCTGCGTGGTGTAGGGCAGGTTACTAACCTGCCCTACACCACGCGCACAGATAGGTCACACGCACCTGAAAACCGCAATAAAACCGTTGCGCGAGGCAAGGTAAAGTTCGTCCCCTATTGTCTGAAAACGTGTTACACCGGCCTCGTCCGACACGCCGTGACATCCACGTGATCGGCGGCGTGTCCTGCGGCCCGCAAAGCGAAAGCTTCATAGCAATGAGCATTGTCTCTTCTTCTCACAGGGTCGCCGCTGGAGTGTCCCGGATGATGGAAGAAATCCGTAAAAAGCAAATGCAACATTTCGTGCAGGATGACGGCTCCGCGGAAAAATTGCGGTGCCAGATGTAAGCCCGCTGGTGGATTCCAGAACCCCTGGCAGAGTTCCACTACGTTCGGCTCTCTGGGAGAACATTCGCTTCCCGCACAAGTTGAAGCATTGACCGTGCAAGCCGGGTTGCAGCGAAAGAGCGTACCGCGACTTTGCAAGGCTCGCGCTACGGCGCGGAAACGGATGGCGACGATGGCACCGGAAGCCCGATTGCCGGCCCAGGGAACCGGACGGGAAGGGGCGTGTCCGAAAAAGAACTGGAACAGGCGCGCCGCCTCTGGATGTCCTGTTTCGAGCATACTTGCCGCGTTATTGGCGAGTTGAATCGCGCTGACGACGGCTCCGCGTATGATGGGCTGACATTGTGCGTTGGCCACCGGAGGGCATCCTGGCGGTGCCGGGCATTGAGTGCGAAAGACCGGCCCGGCGGGGGGACTGATTTGTCCAAAAAAAGTGTTAAAGCCGCTATCTGGTCGCGCTGGCGCTGGTAAAAAAGAAAAATAAGACATGCAGTTTCTCCTTCAGTCGAAATTCATGCACCTCAAACGGGCCTTTCAGCAATCACGATAATTCTCGTCGGACACCCGCTCGCCGGTTGCAACGTTGCTTCATCGTATACGCCGCGAATCACGAAGCCCGCGTCCATCAGCCAGCGCCCGACTTCTTCGAATGAATAAGCGCGTTCGTGATGCAGTTCCCGTTGCGGGCGGGGTGTTTCAGACGAACGCACCTCTACCGTAGTTGAGATGATGCGGCTGGCGGGATTCCAGCGAATCAGTTGCGTTACCTCGCGGCGATGCGCGCGAATCGTGCGCACGAAAAGCGTCTGGCGGCCCAGCGGGAAACAGGGCGTAATCAAATCGAAAAAGAAATGTCCGCCCGGTCTCAGGTTGTCGGCGACGCGCTGAAAGGTCTTGCGCAAGTCGTCGGGACCGGTCAGGTGATTCAGCGCGTCGAAATTTGAAGTCACCAGCTCAACCGGTTGCGGCAAGCGCAGGCAGCGCATGTCTTGTCGCAACAGTTGCACGCCGCTGTTGGTGCAGTTGTCGGCGGCGATGCGCAACATGTCGGGCGAGAGGTCTACGGCCCAGACGGGAACGCCCCAACATTGGTTCAAATAACGGGCGAACAGTCCGGTGCCGCAACCCAGATCGGCGGCGTTGCGAAAGCGTATGTCAAAGCGCCGCGCCAGCGTTTCAAAGCTGCGGCGCGTGCGCCAAAACGTAGGCCAGCCGATCGTTTGATCGTAAGCCGGAGCGAACTGGCTATAAGGCCGTTTGATCTGTGCTAACGCAGCCGCCATCTTCGTTTCTCATCGCACTTGAATCTGTTGCAGCGCCGCGCGCACGCTGGTGCTGATGGCTTCGTGGGCTTCGCCTCTGATGCCGATTTCGTTCAGGCCGCGCGTGAGCAATTCCGTCGCGCCGCGTTCGAGTGCGCGATGCGCTGCGTTACGAATCGGCCCGCGTAACCGGGGCGGAATTCTCACACTGCTCATCACCTGATTCAGCCCGTTATCGAGGTAATTCAAAATCGCGTCATTCAACGACCGCGTAGGTACGCGCGTCGCGCGCGGGTTAAGCATCTCG
>JABFSD010000854.1 GCA_013140935.1 Acidobacteriota bacterium | reverse complement strand
CAACGAGTGGTATGACCGCGAACTCGGCAAAAACATTTCGAGCGTGTCGGATGATAAAGCTCAATTCAAAGCACTGGGCGCGGATGAAAAAGAACGCGCCGCCGCACCGCATAAGTTGTTGGGAACTACGCTCGGCGATGAGATGCGACTCGCTACGAACGGACAAGCCAAAGTGATCGGCCTTTCCTACAAAGATCGCTCGGCCATCCTGCCCGTAGGCAAGCGCCCGCACGGTGCGTTTTGGTTCGACGACGACACGGGCAATTTTATTTCCAGCACCTATTACTTCCCTGCGCTGCCCGCGTGGGTAGAAAAATTCAATCAGGAACAAGCGCCGAAAAAGTATTTCGGCAAAACGTGGGATCGCATGTTGGCGGCGGATGCTTATGCACGTTCGGCAGAAGACGATGCGCCTTATGAACGCAGAGTGCCGACCGGCGCTACGTTCCCGCACACGCTGACCGGTGGATTGACGCAGCCGGGTAAAAAGTTTTACGACGTATTCGAAGCCTCGCCCTTTGCCAACGAACACCTCGCCGCCTTTGCCAAAGCCGCGATTGAAAACGAAGCGTTGGGCGCAGACGAGATTACCGATTTGCTCTCGATCAGTTTTTCGGCCAACGATTTGATTGGGCACGCTTATGGGCCTTACAGCCAGGAAGTCCACGATATGTCGTTGCGCACCGACCGTGTGTTGGCAGATTTGTTCGGCTACCTCGATCAACGCATCGGATTGTCGAACGTCATCGTTACGCTCACTGCCGATCACGGCGTCGCGCCGGTGCCCGAACAAGTCATGGAGTTCGGTTACGGCGGCAGGCTGGTGGCAAGGGATGTTTCAGCGGCGGCGACGAATGCGCTCAATGCGAAATACGGCGAAGCGGCGTGGGTCAAGTCTTTCATTTCCGGCAATCTCTATCTCGACCTCGCGTTGATTGCCGAACGCAAACTCAATCTGGCGGAAGTCGAAGCGACGGCGGCAGCGGCGATGGCGGCGCTGAACGGCATTCACGCGGCATTCACGAGTTCGCAATTACAACATGGCAACGTGCCTGCGACTTATGTCGCGCGCGCCGTGCAACAAGGCTTTTACGCGCCGCGCAACGGCAACGTCATCATCGTGCCGCAACCATTCTTTATGTTCGGCGAAGGCAGCAACACGACGCACGGTTCGCCGTTTAGTTACGACACGCACGTGCCGGTGCTTTTCCTGGGCGCGAACGTCATCTCCGGCACTTATCACGCGGCGGCAAGTCCGGCGGATATTGCGCCTACGCTGGCGGCGCTGCTGGGAATGCAAGCGCCGAGCAACAGCATCGGGCGGGTGTTGTCAGAAGCGATGAAACCTTAACGATTGCCGGCGGGTTCTTTCCCACGATGAAGCGCCTCTCCCCTTCCTTCGCGAAATGCCTGATGTGGTGGCTGACTGCGTTCGTTTGCCTGATGACAACCGCGCAGGCGCAATATCGTTTCGATTCGTGGACGACGGCAGAAGGCTTGCCGCAAAATTCGGTAACAGCGTTGGTGCAAACGCGCGACGGATATTTATGGTTCACGACGATTGACGGACTCGTGCGTTTCGATGGCTTGCGCTTCACTGTCTTTGATCGCGGCAATACGCTCGCGATTACCAGCAATCGGTTCCTCTGTTTGTATGAAGACGCGAGCGGTGTGCTGTGGGCGGGGACGGAATACGGCGGCTTGCTCCGTTATCGCCACGGTGAGTTCTCGGCTCTCACCACGGCGCAAGGCTTACCCTCAAACAACATCGAAGAAATTCGCGGCAACGCGGCGGGCGGCGTTTATGTGCGCTATCCGGGCGGCTATGGCTGGTGGCGCGAGGGCCGGTTCACTGCGGTGACTGATCCGCTCACGACCTTGCAGGAAAAAACTTTCATCGCCTCAAACGGCTTTCGCTGGCGCGCGGCCAGCAACGAAGTCATTCGCGCGGTGGTGACGAGTGAAACAGAACGCGCGGCGAAATTACGGTTCATCGGCCATACGTTTTTCGACTACCAACTCATGCGCGGCAGGTTGTTGTTTGAAACTCGCCAGGGCGCGTTGTGGGGCAGCACCGATGCGCGGCGGTTCTTTCGCGTGCAAGACAACGCCCTCACCTGGTTCGACCTCGGCGCGTTGCCACGCGGGTCGTGGAATGCGCAACCCGCGCAATTCACACTGGCTGCCGAAGACCGCGACGGCACGCTTTGGTTCGGCACCAATCGCGGCTTGCTGTGTTTTCGCGCGGGACGCTTGACACGCTACACCACTGCCGACGGACTGGCCGACAACGAGATCACCGGCTTGTTAATAGATCGGGAAGGCATCGTCTGGGTCGCCACGCCGCACGGTTTGACGCGCATCAGCAAGCAAGCCATCACGACGTTATCTACGCCACAGGGCTTGCCGTATAAAGTCGTCCATCCGATTTTGCAGGAACGCAGCGGCAGCATCCTCATCGGCTCTTATGCGTTGACGCGTTACGCCAACGGCAAGCTGACCAGTTTCAACGTAGGCGGCACGGTGCATCAGCGTGGCATCGAGAGCCTTTATGAAGACCCACAGGGCGTGTTGTGGATCGGCTCGAAAGGCGAAATCTGGCGCATCGTCAAAGGCCGCACCGAACGGTTCCCCCTCACGCAATTTCAGACCGAGCTGACGGTTTATGCTTTTTGGCAAGACCGCGCGCGCAACTTCTGGTTCGCCACCAATCAAGGTTTGTTTAAACTCACCGACGGCAAGCTGACGGCTTACGCCGCGCTCGCGGGGTTGTCGGAGCATGAGTTCCGCGTGATTCACGAAGACCGCCACGGCGCGCTCTGGTTCGGCGCGAACGGCGGTTTGGCGAAATGGCAGGACGGCCAATTCGTCGCCTTCGCCGGACAAAACCAACTCACCCACGAAAAGGTTTTCGCCTTGCACGAAACCGCTGACGGTTCGCTGTGGATCGGCACTTACGACAACGGCCTGCGACGGCTGCGCGACGGGCAGTTGACCGTTTATAAAGCCGAACACGGCTTATTCAACAACGAAGTCTTTCGCATGCTCGAAGACGAACGCGAAAACTTCTGGATCAGCAGCAACAAGGGCATCTATCGCGTCAGCAAACGACAGCTTGACGATTTTGCAGCGGGCAAAATCGCCGCGATCAGCAGCGTGGCTTACGGCGTTGCCGACGGAATGCGCAACGTCGAATGCAACGCGGGACGTTCGCCCGCAGGCAGTAAAATGCGCGACGGCAAGCTGTGGTTCCCTACGCAAGACGGCGTCGCCATTGTTGACCCGGCGGCGCTGACGACGAATACGCAACCGCCCGCCGTAGTGATCGAACAGGCTTTCATCAATCGGCAGACGACCCATTGGGCCAGCGGTGTGACGTTGCAACCCGGACAGGAAAATCTCGAAATCGCCTATACCGGCTTGAGTTTCAGCAAACCGGAGCAGGTGAAATTTCAATACAAGCTGGAAGGCTGGGACCGCGACTGGATAGAAGCGGGTACGCGGCGGTCGGCTTATTATTCTTACCTGCGACCGGGCAGCTATCATTTCAAAGTGAGGGCGGCGAACAGCGACGGCGTGTGGAGCGACACGTCAGCCGAATTGCCGCTGACAGTGATTCCGCCGTTTTACCGTACGTGGTGGTTTCTCTCGCTGCTGCTGCTCGCGGCCAGTGCAGCAACATTCGCGCTTTATCGTTTGCGCATCGGCCAGCTCAATCGGCTGCACGAAACGAGAGAAGCCTTTTCGCAGCAGTTGCTCGAATCGCAGGAAGCCTTTGCCCGCCGTTTGATCGAAGCGCAGGAACACGAACGCCAACGCATCGCCGCCGAATTGCACGACGGGCTGGGGCAAAATCTGTTGGTCATCAAAAACCGCGCGTTGCTCGGCGCGATGGAAAGCAATGAGGCGGCGGCGCAAACGCATTTCACCGACATCAATGAATCGGTAGCCGTTACGTTGGAAGAAGTGCGCACGATTGCTTACGGCTTGCGTCCGCAACATCTGGGACGGCTGGGACTGGCTTCGACGATTGAAGAAATGGCCGAGCGTGTGACGGCTGCGACGGGTTTGCCAATTACGGTCAAGACCGCGCCGCTCGACGGATTGTTCACGCCCGAAGCCCAAATCAATTTCTTCCGCATCGTGCAGGAAGCGCTCAACAACATCGTCAAACACGCCGACGCGGCACATGCGAAAATTGAAATTCGTCACGGCGCACAAGAGATCAACTTGTTGATACGTGATGACGGATGCGGCTTTCACTACGACGCGAATGAACAGCACGGGCTGGGCCTGGTCAGCATCGCCGAGCGCGTGCGTATGTTGAACGGTACGCTGCAAATTCAAACGGAGCCGGGCAGCGGTACGACGTTGACAGTCGTCATCCGGCTTCAGGAAAAACCATGAACGAAGACATCACTTTGGTTATCGCCGACGATCATCCGATCTTTCGGCAGGGCTTGCGGCAAATTCTAGAACGCACCGCCGGATTGCGCGTCGTCGCCGAAGCCGCCGACGGCGCAGAAGCCCTTGCGCAATTGCACGCGCTGCGTCCGCAGATCGCCGTGCTGGACGTAGAGATGCCGCTCAAGGACGGCTTCGCCCTTGCGCGTGAAGTGCGCGACGCCGCGCTGCCGATTCACATTGTTTTTCTGACGATGTATCAGGAAGAAAGATTCTTTAACGCAGCGCTCGATTTGGGCGTGAAAGGTTACGTGCTGAAAGACAGCGCGATTGCCGAGATCGTCACCTGCCTGCATAACGTAGCGGCGGGCAAACCGTTCGTCAGCCCGCAAATGAGCGGCTACCTCATCAAGCGCATTCAAGGCAATGTGTCTGACGAGCCGGAAGAAATTCAAATGCTGACCGTCGCTGAACGGCGCGTACTCAAATTGCTCGCCGCCGGCAAAACCAGTAAACAGATTGCCGAAGACCTCGGCGTCAGCGTTCGCACCATCGAACACCACCGCGCCAACGCCGCCGATAAACTCGATCTCAAAGGCGGCAACGCGCTGCTGCAATTCGCCATTCAACAACAAGCTGTTTTGTAGAACGCTCGGCCATCGGCATAGGTAGCAACTACCTAGATTCACTTAAGGAAAAATAGGTAAGCGATGCCGATGCGCTGCGCCATTCACCGTAGGCATAATGCGCCGCGTCAGGGATGGATTACGCAAACGCTCGTCAGCGTGCGCGTAGGTGAAGCAGATCATTTACAAGTTTGTGCCAATCACCCGTGCGTCAGCGAGAGCAAGACAAGCGAGGCAGCTTCTCCAAGTGGGGGCTTGCCCTTGCTGACGGTCGGGCGATTGGCACGAGTCCCACCTAAAGACGCTCAGGCATCCTGCCGTTTCTCATCGCGTCTGCCATTCCTTTTTAACCAAACGTTTCGCAGTGAAATCGCGGGGCGGAGCTGCGTGCTTCGCCCCTGTGTTTCCTAATTGGTGCAAGGTGTTCGGATAAGGAGTCTGAAGATGTTTTCCCCCTCTGTTGTTGATAAGCGCGCCACCATGCAGTGGTATGGGCGGTGGTGTGGATGGCTGTTGGTGTTTGGCTTTGGGTTGAGTTCTATCGGCAAACAAGCCGCAGCAGAACGTTGTTTGAACCTGGGATTTACCGCCAGCACGCCGGTGTCGGTGACGCCGGGGCCGGGCAGAATTGCCGTCGCCGATTTCAACAACGACGGCAAGGACGATTTAGCCGTGGCCGACCTGGATGGGAATCCGCTGGTCGTCAAACTGGGCAATGGCAGCGGTGGTTTTACCGCCGGCCCGACGCCCACTGTCACGACTGGCAACCCTGAAAAAATTGCGGTGGGTGATTTCAACAACGACGGCAAACCCGACCTCGCCGCCGCTTATTCCACTACGTTACTGGGCATTTTGTGGGGAGACGGAACCGGCAAATTTATTGAAACGGCTGATTCAGCCACCAACACAACTATCATCCC
>JABFSD010000699.1 GCA_013140935.1 Acidobacteriota bacterium | reverse complement strand
AGCCAGACAAGTACCTGTGACCAAACCGACATAACCAGTACCGACGACACATACGTTCATAAGGATTGCTCCGCAAAAGAGTGGTGATTTTTTCTCGAGTCCATAAGCAGCAGGGCACGGCGGGATGCGAGGGAGATAAGCCGCAAGCGAAGATTGCCTGCTGGGCACAAAACGCGACGGACTCTAACAAAGCCTCGCGTGCCTGTCACCGACGAAGCTCGACAGGTTCAGCGAATATTCAAGGTCAAAGCGTTGGCAAGTTGTCCGTCCACGACGGTTTCGATTTTGACGTTGCCGCGTCCAGCCAGCGCGCGCGGCACTAAAACGTTGACTTGATCGAGTCCCACATAACCGCCTTGCGCTCCCAGATAAAGCGGCGTGGCTGCCATTCCACCGATGCGCATAGACGTGGCGGAGAGAGACGAACGATTGCGCATGCCCGAACCAAACAGAATTAAATAGACCTGTTCGTTTTCGGCACCGAGATCGAGTGGCAAGGGAAAAATTCGTTGCTGAAATTCATCGAAATAAGCGACGGATTCATAACTGAGCGTGCCGTCGGCTTTGACGCGCAGGGCCAGTGCGGCGGGTACGCCCGTGCCGTCGCCGTTCGCCGTGAAAAGCGCGGGCGC
Source organism: Acidobacteriota bacterium (assembly GCA_013140935.1). Classification (GTDB taxonomy): domain Bacteria; phylum Acidobacteriota; class Blastocatellia; order RBC074; family RBC074; genus JACPYM01. Next base: position 5,321 of record JABFSD010000699.1, on the reverse strand, counting down.
AGTGGCTTGAATCAACACTGAAGCCGTCACCGGTGCATTCGGCGAATTGGTCAAGGTCAAGGTCGCCGCGCCCGTCGCCGTATTCGCGGGAATCAACAAATTGATCTGCCCCGGCGAAACGAAAAATAGCGGAGCCGCTCGCGTGACGTTGGCCGAATCGGTCACATTCACCGTCACCCCTTGCAAAGTCGTAGGCAACGGTACCGAACGACCGCTGTCCACGTTCGGCGCAAGCCCCACGCCAAACAAGCTGACGATGGAATCGGGTGCCAGCGACGCGCCGATATAACTGGCGGCGGAAACCGGCGCAAACGTGGCTAAATCCGGCGCGCTTATCCTGGCGATGAAACCTTCGGAAGCGCCGCCATTCGTGCGGCTTTGCAACGGCAGCATCGTAAACAAATCATTGCCGAGCATTTGCCCAGCGACGTAAGCATTGCCCTGACTGTCAACGGCAATGTCGTGCCCGCGTTCGTCGTATCCGTTATTACCCACGAAGCTCGTGCCGAAATAAGTGGAATAAGCCAACGCATTGCCGCCTGGAGTGAACTTGGTGATGAACGCATCGTTATCGCCGCGCCGGGTTTCCTGCACGGCTCGCTCAACCGGAAAGTTTTCCGAAACGGTTTTTCCGGTGACATACAGCGCGCCGAGGCTGTCCACCGCAATGTCGCCCACGGGAATGGTGAATTCATTCGGCGATCCAGTGTTTTCATCGCCCCGACCTCCCAACCGTGTAGAAAAAATAGGTGAGCCGCCCGCCGCGCGAAATTTCATGACGAAGGCATCGGTACCGCCACCGAAAATATTCTGCCAGGCACTGCGCAACGGAAAATGCAACGATGCTGTCACGCCCGTGAGACAAGGATTGCCGAAAGCATCTACGACTACGGCGCGGCCGGCATCCGCTTCGGTGCCGCCCAGATAAGTCGAAAACAACAGCCGTGAAGCGTCAGGGTCGAGCTTTAATAAAAACGCGTCTGACTCGCCGTTCCAGCGCGGTTGCCACGCATTCACAGTCGGGAAGTTGACCGTCGTGGTCGCGCCGGTGACGTAAACCTGATGCAGCGCATCCACCGCAATGCCGAATCCGATCTCTTCATCAATTTCACCGGCGCCGCCGAGATAGGTTGAAAAAACGAACGCACCCACTGAACTCAATTTGGTAACGAACACGTCGCGTTCGCCGCGCAACGTCGCTTGCACCGGGTTGATAGACGGAAAGTTCGGCGATTCCGTCCGCCCCGTCACATACACGGCGTTATCTTCGTCAAGCGCCAACCCATAAGCCTCATCGGCCTGATTGCCGCCCAGATAAGTCGAATAGACCAACGCCGTACCCTGCGCGTTCAGCTTGGTCACGAAGGCATCGCCATTGCCGCGCACGCCTTGCGCCGCATTCGGCGTCGTCGGAAACGCGAGCGAATTGGTTTCGCCCGTCAGATAGATGTTGCTTGATTTGTCTACGGCCAGGTCCCACACGCGGTCGAGCGTGCCGCGTCCGCCGAGGTAGGTCGAAAAAATTATCCGCGCCCCGGTCGGATCAAGCTTCGTTACGAAAGCATCCGTGCCGCCTCCGAAGGTGTCTTCATACGGCGTACGCAAAGGCAAGTTGAGCGAAGTCGTTTGCCCCGCAACATAGATATTCCCCGCCGCATCAGTCGTCAGCGCCAAGATCGCATCTACGCCGCTGCCGCCGAAATAAGTGGCGTAACTGAGCACCGGATCAATCACCAGCGGCAGCGTCGCATCGTATTCGCCCAACGCAAAGCCGATGACGTTATCAGCGCCGATCACATAACGCGCCGTCACCGAACGCCGCCCGTGCGCCGTCTCTTGAAAAGCCACCGGCGCGTGTTGGCGCAAACGCGCCTTGCCCTGTTCGATCATCAGCGCACCGCTCTCATCGAGCCGCACGGCCTCGGCTCCCGCAAACGTGAAGCGAATTTGTTGCGCATCGGCGTGTGGCGCGATTACCCAATCGTATTCCAGTTGTTTGCCGCGTCCGTAAAAGACGGCATCCACGCCCGAATAAAGTTGCGCGTAACGTACGCGCGCAAAGCGAGCAACATTCGTTTGCCACTGCGCCGCGTCGTTGCCGATCAGATAATGGCTTGGCCCTGAGAGCGCCTCATTCGCTTGCAAAGCCACGTCAGCGCGCGCACCGATGAAACGCAACTTCAGCGGATGCGACAAATCATTCGCTGTCACCGTGACCGCGTTGATCGCCAGTCCCAACGAGAATCCGGGTTGTCGAGCAATGAATTGATAAGACGAAGCGGCTTGCCCTCGATTGGCTTCAAAACCAAGAGGCGTTTGCGCTAACACGGCAGAAGCGGGTGGGGCAGGCAGCAGGCGATGCCATTCATTCGTTGAGAACACCGCCACCACACACACAACCAACCCCGCGATGAAACGTAAGCCAGATACCACTAATGGAATACGCATAAACTACTCCTTACTCGCAGGCTACGGGGATGCCGCCAGAAAAGAAAAAACGCTAAGGGATGCAGAAAGAAAAATCGCGGCGGTTATCTGGGGAAAAAGGTTTGGGCTCCGTTCAGATCGCGTCAATTCAAACTGGGAAATGAACTGCCGACGCGCGCCGATTATAGCGGTCAACAACGTATTGGCAACCGAAAGTCGCGGTGCTACACTCCGCGCCTTCTTACGGCTGGTATTTCACTGAAGGGAGTCTGTACACCCTAATGCAGGCATTGATCCTCGCGGGCGGCAAAGCGCAAGGCTTGCGTCCGCTGACTATCCACACCCCCAAACCGCTTATCCCCATTGCGAATCGTCCGTTCCTTTTTTATCAACTCGAATTATTGAAACGCGCGAACGTCACCGACCTCACGCTCTCGGTGAATTTTCCGCCCGGCAAAATCGAAGACCACTTCGGCAACGCCGCCCATCACGGCGTGAACTTGCGTTACGCACAAGAAGCGCAACCGCTCGGTACCGCCGGTGCGTTCAAACAACTCATTAGTGAACGCGCCAAGCAAACCGTCGTACTCAACGGCGACATTCTGACGAACGCCAGCATCGCCAGCCTGTTGATCGCACACCGCGAATTGCAGGCCGCCGTCACGATCCTCACGTATCCCGTCGCCAACCCCAGCCAATATGGCCTGGTCGTCGCCGACGAAGATCATCGCGTCACGCAGTTCATCGAGAAGCCACGCCCCGAACAACTCAAGCCTGAATTCGGCAACCAGATCAACGCCGGCATTTACGTCATCGAACCGCGCATCGCCGAACGCATTCCTGCCGGCACGCGCTACGAATTCGAATCGCAACTCTTCCCTGCCCTGATTGCCGCAGGCGAACCGGTTTACGCCTTGCCGTGGGACGGCTATTGGCTCGATCTCGGTACGCCGCGACGTTACTGGCAAGCCCATCAGGACTTGCTTGCCGGTAAAGTCAAAAAGATTTCTCTCGAACGCCCCACACTTCCCTCGTGGTCAGGCGAAGGCGAAGCGCCGCGCATTGATAAGGCTTCATTGCTCGATCCTTCGGTGGCGCTTAAAAACGGCGTCGAGATCATCAACTCCGTCATCGGCGCTAACTGCGTCATCGAAGAAAAAGCGCGTCTCGAAAATTGCATCGTCTGGTCGGGTACGCGCATCGGCGCACAAGCGCAACTCAAAAATAGTTTCATTGGCAAAAGCGCCCTCATCGGCAAAGGCGTCACGCTCGACACCGCCGTGCTGGGCGATAAATCGAATATCACTGATTATTCAAGCGGCTGAATTCAGGAGTCAGAATTCAGGAGTCAGAATGTTGATTGCGACCGCGATTCTGACTCCTGAATTCTGACTCCTGACTCCTAAACAATTATGGCAATCATCAAATTCGGAACCGACGGCTGGCGCGCGCGCATTGCCGAAGATTACACCTTTGCAAACGTAGAAATCGTCTCGCAAGCCGTAGCCGATTACATCAAAGGCCAGAACACGAACGGCAAGCCAGCAATGTTGGTCGGCTATGACCGGCGCTTTGCGTCAGAGCATTTCGCGCAACGCACGGCGGAAGTCTTCGCGGCCAATGGCATTTTGGTAGATGTCTTCGACACCGACGTACCCACGCCCGTCGTCTCGTTTGAAGTCTTGCGACGCTCACTCGACGGCGGCATCGTCATTACGGCTTCGCACAATCCGCCTGATTTCAACGGCTACAAATTCAAAGCGCCGTTTGGCGGATCAGCTCCGCCCGCAATCACCAACGAAATCGAAAAACTCATCGGCGCGAACGCCCCGCAACGACTGGCGTTTGCCGAAGCCGAACAACAAGGTCTCGCACGAACCATCAGTGTGACCGGTGAATATCGCGCACATCTCGAAAAGGTGATTGACATCGCTGCGCTGAAGAAAGCCGAAGGTTTGGTGATTGTTGATCCGATGCACGGCTCAGGCGGACGCTGGGTAGAAAACCTGTTGAGTGGAGGCAAGCTGAAAGTAGAAACGATTCGTGGCGAACGCGACCCCATGTTCGGCGGCGTCTTGCCCGAACCCATGCCGTGGAGCCTCGACCTGACTTCGCGCACGATCAAGGAACGCGGCGCATTGATGGCGCTCGTCACCGACGGCGACGCCGACCGCGTAGGCGCAATGAATGAAAAAGGCGATTACATCAATACGCATCAGATTTTGATGATGATGTTGTTGCACCTCGCGCGGCATAAAGGCCAAAAGGGTTCGGTCGTCAGAACTTTTTCGCAATCGGTCATCGTCAAACGCATCGCCGAAAGTTTCGGCTTCCGGTTGTTTGAGACGCCGATCGGATTCAAACACGTCGGCGAAATCATGCTCGACCCCGCCAACGAGTTTCTCGTCGGGGGCGAAGAATCGGGCGGCATCGGCGTGCAAGGCCACATCCCCGAACGCGACGGCGTATTCAATTCTCTCTTCTTGTTGGAAGCCGTGCTGACCTTCGGCAAGCCGCCTTCAGAAATCGTGAAGGATATTTGGAAAGAGTTCGGCGAGTTTCATTTCGAGCGCCGCGATCTGCACGTACCGATTACGAGCGGGCAGAAATTAGTGGCGAAGATGCGCAACGAAACGCCTGCGACATTTGCGGGTGAAAAAGTGGTGAACGTGGCTACGCTTGACGGAACTAAGCTGATCTTCGGCGACGACAGTTGGATTCTCTTCCGCCAATCGGGCACTGAACCGCTGTTGCGCGTTTATTGCGAAGCCACTTCAACTGCTAAAATGAAAACCTTGATGGACGAAGGCGAAAAGCTGGCGCGCGAAGTTCACTAATTCACTGAGGTCAATATGCAAATACAAACTCAAACCATTAAAGAGCAAGCCCACGTG
>JABFSD010001112.1 GCA_013140935.1 Acidobacteriota bacterium | reverse complement strand
ACGTAGGGGCCTACGTTTTTGCCATTGTAATTGCGGCCATAGACGACGACTTCGAGATCGAGTTCATAAACGTAATGCCCTTCGGTTTTGCTCAACAACGCGCTGAGGCCGGGACTGTTTTGAATTGCTTCGATGACGGCACGGCGACTGGTTATTTCTTGCGGCCTGGTTAATTGCGATTGAGTAGGAAGAAAGCGGAATGCCACGCGACATCACGTTGAGGTGAATTGAGCAGCGCCCGAAACGTAGCCGGCGGCGACGTGTGGCATTTCGTGCATACGGGTTCTTTTGCTTGTTGGTGGCAACTCCAACACGCTGACGAATGCCGCTGCCCTTGCCCGGTAGTAATTTGCAGGATGTCTACGGCTTTGACATGCGTGGGTTCGACGGTGCGGTGGCAACGGTCACAACTCGCAGCTTTCAAATGCGCCGGACTGTGGCGAAAGCTGAAAAGTTTCAACGGACGTTCAGGCCCGCGCGCAAAACTCACTGCCTGCGCCGAAGTGACGTGGCACGTGTTGCAATCGCCCAGCTTCTGTTCAGCCTGATGCGTATGGCAGGCAAAGCATTGTTCGTGGCGCGGGAAGCTCGCCTTGATGCCGCGCGCTTCGAATTGATGACAGGTGCGGCAACTGGCTTTGTCTGCTTCATCGCCCATCTTGCTTTTGTCGGTGTGCGTGCGATGCGAGAAGCCATTCATTTCGCCCGCGATGCCCGCGAGACCGAATTCATTGTTGCGCGCCGGATAAGCGAAAAGCTGCGCCTGATTGTTTTGCGTGATGCCGTTCTTGTGACAAGCCGCGCACAACGGACTCTTTTGCAAGGTATTGTTCGATGTCTGTTGAAACGATTCGCTCGCGTGGCATTGCGTACAAGCGTCGTGAAAGGGCAGCCAAGTCGCGGTTTGACGATTGGGCTGACTGAGTTTCACGTCTATCGGTTTAGCCGCGTCGCGGTGGTGGCAACTGGCGCAACTTTCAATTGGGCCATTGGGTTTCACGAGATGTTCCTTGCGCGAATGATCGAAAAAACCTTTGCGTTGATCGGTGACGACCGTGGCTTCGTCAGGGTTTGGCGTAGCTTGTGCCACGCCCGTCGGAGTCGCCGCAGGCTTCGGCGCGAGGTTGCGTTCCGAACTGCGACAGGCCAACAGGCACGCCAACAGAGCGAAAAACAAAAGCACAAGTTTCATTCGAGCTTGCATGAATTACTCCTGAGCAAAAGCTTTCGTAGTGACGACTTCAGTCGTCTTGTGACAGAACGACTAAAGTCGTCACTACGTCTCAAGCCTTTTCATTGTGTCGCACGCAACGTCCGCAACACGGCATCACGCAACGCATCGGGCAAACCCGGTTGTCGCCGTTCGTTGTGGCAACTCACACAGACGTTGCGCGCGGGGGCTTTGATCTCATTCAACGTTTGCGCGTTGGTTACGTCGTTGTGACATTCGGCGCACAGATAATCGCGCGGCTTGACGATGGCGGCTACGGCTTTCTTGACCGACCGCGTATCGAATTCGTGGTCGAAGTGACGGAAGTCCAACACCTTGCTGTTGAGAAAAATGTTCGGCGCTTGTTGCCGCGCGCCGCTCGCGTCCGGCAATACGTGACAGCCCTTGCAATCGTTGCGGTCGGGGAAATCCGCCGGAGCATCCGCAGGCTTCGCCAAATGACAGGTGTAACAAGTCGCGTGTCCCGACTCGATGCCGAACTCAGCCTGATTGGCGACAAACGGTTTTTGAATGTGGCAATCGTTGCACAACAACGAAGCGCCCGGCGTCAGTTTCGCTTGCGCCAACATCGGCGAACGCAAAGCCGGTTCGCTGATTTGTACGTCGTTAGCGATGGGCTTGCGATGGGCTACGTGGGAAAAATCGGTGCCGAAATCCGTTGTGTTGCGCGCGGTCTGAAACGCCTCGAACAAGCCCGGCTCTTGCACCGAAGTCGGATTCTTATCGTGGCATACGGCGCAATAGCTCGGTTTCAAAAACGCCATCAACGCGAAGTTATGGCATTGCACGCAACTCGCGTGTCCGGGAAATGGCGTCACCGGCGCGCCTTTCAAGTTCGGCGTAGGTTTGCCGATCACCGTGAATGGCGCTTGGTCAGAACTCACATGACATTGCGAACACGCCAAATCACGATGTCCTTGCTTGCCATCTTTTCCTGCTTTGGCGTGTTCGAACTTGCGTGGGGGTTGCGTGTTTTGAGCTTGCGCGGTTTGTTGCACACGTAAGCCGAACAATGCCAAACAAGCTAATAACAGCAATGTGATTTTGAGTTGTCGCATAAAATTCCGCCACTTTACGACTGCCTTACAAGCAATTAGGTTGAGCCTTTAATAGATTCACTCCTTAGTCTTTGAGAGGTGATGTAATGTACCTGATAAACTGGTTACCCATTGCAGTCGTGCGAGATGCAAACATTCCTTGCTCACTCATCGTCGTATGCAGTGAATCTATTCCTAATAGTCCTTTCGATGACAAATCTCTCACAAGCTGGTCATAAAATTCTCGCCTCCCACTAAGCTCAGCAAATGCGTGCTCTAACACTGAGCCGGGACTGCCCATACTCCAATTTGGGTATTTAACATTATGCTTTTCGCCCCACTCTCTAGGGTTTTCAAAAAATCTGAGAATGCGAATGTGCCAAGGTGCTAACGAGTCAATAAAATTAAGAAATATAAGTTGCAAGTCTTCTTCTGGTGCACTTCTAACGGCAGCATTCAAGACGGCGTTACGTAACGCCTCTTTCTTATCCTCCTGATGGTTTCGAATAGCGGCCTGTGTTGCATGCATAACCGTTGTGATAAACATTTCGTCTTGAGACAGGTCTTCAGCTTTAAATCCTTCGAATTTAGCCTCAAGTCGTTTTAGCCCTTCACCAATTGATTCAATCCACTCATCGCGCCGCTTTGATAGAGGAGGGGTAACAATAGCTGAGAACAACTCCGTTGCTGCTCCTCCTACAATGGGAATAGAAGAAATGCCAGCTTTGACTACAGTATGAGCCCAATCTCTTCCAGTTGGTTTCAGCTTATCCTTCAGTTCTTCATTAACCATCAGTTCATCATTGGCCATTTAACTTCTTTCTCCTGATTCAAGTTACATAACGTCAATTGATACTATGAGCCTCGACTACTGTTTTGAAGCGTGACACCCGCTGCAACTCACCGGCGCAAGCAGATTCTGTTTCTGCTCATTCGTCGCGCGATGACAGCCGATGCAACTGTCGTGAAAGGCGCGCTAACGTAGCGCGGACTTCAGTCTGCGCCCGTAGCGTGGACTTTAGTCCGCGCGATAGTCTCATCATGTCAACGCACTGATTTTTTCCAAGCCTCTTCGCTGCCGTTCTGCCGCTGAAGACCAGCACCAATCTTCAGGCTTTTCGACCAAGCCAGCTTTCACTGGATTGTTCTCAACGTATTTCACAATGCGATTGAACTCCGCCGCGTCGCGCGACCAATGGTCGTAAGATTCCGTTTGCCAAAACGTTTTCCCCGTTCGTTGCAAAATCTTATTCGCCTCCAACGAGGAATAACCTTTTAGCGATTGCGTAATCTTAGAGAGCTTCACGTAATCTTTATCTGTCAAACCAGCTTTATCTGTTTTCTCCGACAGCACTTTGGGTTGCAACAAAACGTGTACGTGGTTAGCCATCACGACATAAGCCCACAACGTATACAGTTCAGCATATTTCGAGAGCAATGTTTCCTGCACCAAATCGGCAATGGCTTTTTCCTTCAACCAAAGCGGGCCTTCCTCTGCTTTATCGAGAATGGCGTCATAAACGGCAAACTGTTGTTTGTAATGACGCAACATCCTGGCCTCCTGGGTTTCTTCAGCGCGGGCAATTTCTCTTTCCAACAACTTGCGGTTCTCGATCAACCGTTCTCGCGCCGCTTTGGGAAGAGCGCCATCCAAATTCCAGGTAAGGAAAATGTTAGCTCCCGGCGGCTGCCAGTGGGGCAAGTTTCGCTTGTAAAAGATGTCGTCCATAGGCTGCTCCACGTAGCACAGACTTCAGTCTGTGGTCGTAGCGTGGACTTTAGTCCGCGCGTATTTGAAAAGACCTGCGTTAAAACCAATGTTCGCTGTTTGAGTCACGCGCGGACTAAAGTCCACGCTACGGACGCAGACTGAAGTCCACGCTACGGACGCAGACTGAAGTCCGCGCTACGTTGTGTCACTTGCTCGCGTGGCATCCGCTACAACTCACCGGCGCGAGCAGATTTTGTTTTTGCTCATTCGTAGCCCGATGGCAGCCGATGCAACTGTCATGAAACGCTCGTTCAAAATATAGCTCGTCGCAATCGCAATTTTTCGGATTGCCCGCCGTGTCGCAGCCCTTGCCGCAACGTTGATTGACGTATTTGCCTTCGCCGCCGCCTGCGGTGCGATGGCAGACGGTGCATTGCCAGAGTTGGGGCAGGCCGACTTCGTTAGACGAATGATGGCAGCCCGAACAGGAAGCCGTCGCGCTCGCTTTGTAAGGCCACGTCGCATCGGGGTTGAGGCGGCCTTGATGCGCCTGATGATCGAACTTGACCGCGCCGCGTTCGCGCGCGCCTTTGACGTTGAGCGTGATAATGCTCGCGTCTTGTTGCCACGCTCGTTGTGCTACGGGCGAAAGCATGGCGAACAAAAACAAACTGATAATGATTAGCTTCGCCCTCATCGCTCGCCTCCTTTCCGCTGACGTTTGCGCAACAATGCCAATAGTCCAAGCAACGGCAAGCCATAAGGCCAGAGCGAAGACTTATTCACCATCGCTTTGTCATTCGCCACCCCACGCGGAGCGCCATACTTTGCGCGAATGTCTTTATTGTTTTTCAAATCGCGGTCATTGATTTCGGGCACCGTCCACAACGCGCCCGTAGCCTTGTTCATAAACAGCCGCATCATTTCATCAAAGTTAAACGGACGCGCGCCGCGTCGTCCGAACACAGCCAGTTGATTGCCGCTTTCGTCAATGGCGCGGTCGCGGTCGAGACCTTCTGATACGGCTAGGGCTTCGCCCACCGTGTGTGCGTGGGCAATCAAGTGCGGCGTCACGCGCGGCGAAAATCCATAATTGCCCGGCGTAGTTTCAGGCGAAGTCAGTTGCACGATTTGCAAGCCGTTCAATCCGTCGGCGATGTAAGCAAACAAGCTCACGTATGTCATTCCGACTTTCACGTCGTGTGCGTCTTTGATTTCGCCTTCGGCGTTATAAGTTTGATCGAGGCGCGGATGTTCGGGCTGTTCGATGTCAATGATCGCCAAGCCCTGTTTGCCCGCGGCGACGTAAGCATAAGTGCGTACGAGATAAATGCTGCGCGCTTCGGCGAGCTTGACGACGGCTTCGGGCAAGAGACGCGCTTTCGCGGGGTTGGTGACATCTACGACGCGGACGCCTTCTTCGTCGCACACGAACGCATAGCGGAATTGCACCTGCACGGCTTTCGCGCCTTTGAGCGGAATCGTCGCAACGGCTACCGGTTTGAGTGGATCGTTGATGTTGACGATCACGAGGCCGCGTTCGCAGGTGATGTAAGCGTGCGTGCCCGCGATGACGATTTTGTTAGCGCCTTTGAGCAAGCCGTTCGGATTCCACGCCAGCGCACGTTTGATGAAGTTGTTGTTCGGGTCGCCATCCAACAACGTAGCCACACCCGGCCCGTTATCTTTGTCGTCTAAATCGTTGCCCATCACGATCAAGCCCTCTTCGCGGTCAGTGCCGTAAAGATAAGCATAGAGCGGATGAATCATTTGTCCGTCGTCACGGTTCGCGCCTTCCTGATTTTCGGCACGGTATTGCCGCCGCATCGGAATTTTCGTCGTTGCCGCCGCAGTCGCCGTCGGGTCAATCGCCATCGTCGAAGGCGAAGCAATCGAAGTCGCGTATTTCGATTTCACATAAAACTTTTGTCCGAGCGGCGCAAACGGCGCAGTCGTCATGCGTTCTGAGAAACCCT
>JABFSD010000270.1 GCA_013140935.1 Acidobacteriota bacterium | reverse complement strand
GGGCAGCGGCATTCAGCGTATGGCGAGCGCGTGTCGAGCGGCGGGTTTGGCTCCGCCATTGTTGGAAGAAATCGGTACGCGCTTTCGCGTTACGCTTTCGGTGGTGCCCACCAACGCGCGGGAACTGGATGAACGCGACCAAAAGATTCTGGCAAGTCTGTCTGGAGGAAAAGGGAAAAGCACGCAACAGCTTGCTGAGATGATCGGACTTTCTCCGCGTGCCACTCGCACACGCCTGCGCACCTTGATCGAACGCGGTTTGCTAGTCGAGATCGGCAGCGGCCCGCAAGACCCGCGACGGCTTTATTTTTCCAGCGAGAAAATTGAAACGGCCAGCAAATGAGTGGTTGAAAATCCACCACTCATTGGTGGATTTTCAACCACTCAAAATTATCCATCTTTGCTGATGAACGGGAATAAAGGTGATGCAAAAAAAGCATTAACGCACGGTCGGCACGTTGCTCTTGAAGCGCCCCTGCTCGTCATACAGCCGTTGATATTGCCGCATGTTGCGATAGACGCCTTGCACATAAAGCCGCGTCTCGCTGATCGGAATGCTCTCGACCCAGTCTTCGATTTCGAGCGCAGGGAACTCGCGCAGCCAACGCGACACGCGCCCGGGGCCGCCGTTATAAGCCGCCGCGACATATTCAAGCCTACCGAATTCGCCGACCATTTGTTCGAGATAACCCGTGCCGAGTTGGATGTTAAACAGCGGATTAAACAAGTCTGCCGTCGTGAGCTTGCCGCCGCCCAAGCTATAACGCTTCGCCACTGATTGCCCGGTCGAAGGCAGCAATTGCATCAGGCCGTAAGCGTTGGCGTGGCTGCGCGCCGTAGCGTTGAATACGGTTTCTTGCCGAATCAATCCGGCTACGTAATAAGGATCGAGCCGTCGCAACTTGGCTTGCTCTTTGATCGCCGACCAGTAAGCCAGCGGATAAAAAATATCCCACTCTTCGCGCGTCATTTCTTCGGGCAGCGTTTGGCCGTAATCGGGATAAGCGCGTTTGAGTACGTTGATGGCGTTTACGTTTTCGTTGCGCGAACGATGGATTTGCGCGATGCGCAAATTGACGAGCGGAGAATTCGGAGCGCCTTCACGCGCGGCTTCGAGTTCGTTGAGCGCCGATTGTTGCAAGGCAATCAGCGCGAGTTGTTCGGCTTTGACGAGGCGTTCTTCGTCTTCAGCTTTGAGTGATTCTTTTTCCTGACGGATGTTTTGCAATCCGGCGACGGCCTTTGCCATCACCGAATCGGGCGCAGGGGTAAGCGGCTTGACGCCCGCGCCCGTGAGGATGGTAATGCGGCGTTCGGCATTCACGCCGTACCAGCCCGCGCCGTAACGTTTCAACAAGGCGCGATAGAGCGTTAGGGCTTCGGCGCGTTTGCCTGCACGTTCTGAATTGAGCGCAGCCCAAAACGCAGCCTTGCCGCGATTTTCAGTTTGATTGCCATAAAGCGCGAGATGTTCGGTCAACAGGCGCGCGGCATTCACGAGGTCTTTGGCTTGATGCGCGCGCCACGCCAGCCAGAAATGGGCTTCGTCGGCGTTCATCGAAGCAGGGAACTGGCGTCCGACTTGTTCGTAATAACCCGCCGCTTGCGCTTCGAGATTGCGCTTTTCGGCGGAGCGCCCCAAGCCGTAAAGCAAATCGCCGATGCGTGCGTGATTCGGCGCGACGGTGCGCAATTGCGTGATGGCAGCTTGCACGCCGGCTTCGTTGCGCAAGGCGAGATGCGATGCGCCGGTGAAATAGATTGCCTCAGTCGTCGTTTGTTGATTGCGCGAACGCACATTGGCAAGCGCGGCCAGCGACGCCGCAAATGAATTGCCTTTGTAATAGCTCTGCCCGGCCTTGAACCAAACTTCGTCGGTTGAAGCAGCAGGGAACTGGCGCGCGAGTTGTTCGTAAGCCTGTCCCGCCAAAACGTATAAACCCGTAGCGAAAAGTTTGTCGGCGCGTTGGCGCAATTGCTCTGCGTTGGTCGGAGCAGTCGAACCACCCAACGCAGTCAAACGCGCGGTGACTTGTCCGGCTTCGACCGAGTGCGGCGCGTTGAAAAAGATTTGCCGCAACGCATTGATCGCTTCGCCCGTGCGTCCGAGTTTTTCAAACGCATCGGCCTTGAGTTTAAGCGCCGTGCCATCGTTGGCAAAAGTTGGGGCAAGAGCTTGCGTTTCGTTCAACACGGCGAGCGTCGTCGCGTAATCAGCTTTGAGAAAAGCTCCGCCAGCGGCTTGCAAGGCGGCGGTGCGGGCGAGCAGAGAAGTCGGATATTTTTGCGCGAGTTGTCTAAACGTGGCTTGTGCCTGTGGCGCGTTGCCGCTGTCTTGCAAGGCTTGCGCGCGATGATAGAGCGCGTAATCACCCAACTCCGTCTTGCTCGCCACCGCCGGGTCACTCAGCAACGGAATCGCGTTCGCGTAATCTTTGGCCTGCAAACGCAAATAGCCGCGCAACAACTTGGCGAGCGCGGCTTCTTCTGAATTGGCGTAATCGGTCTCGACGCGTTGCAACGCAGTTTCATTATTGGCGGCGACCGCTGAACGCAACGCGGTGTGTGCAGCGGTCGTAGCTTGTTGCGCCTGAGCAGGGAACTGAAACGCGACGGACGAACTCAGCCAGCTAACGATCAACGTTAATGCGATGAAACGAGGGATTTGATTCATAGTGATTCCTCAACAACTTGGTGAATGGATGCAAGGGGCGACATCAAATCGTAGGCAGGTACTTTCAATTGCGGCAAAGGGGCGTCGCCAAGCGCCTGACGTGGCGCAGTGTAACAAAAATTCTTTCGCAAACAACAAAGCGACGAAATCCATTTCGGGGACTCCGTCGCTTCATCAAAACATAAAGGCATTCAACCCGATCAAGCCGCTACGACGAAGGGACCGGGACAAGTTTCTCCCAGTTTGGAAGGATCGCCTTCGGCCAGGGTTTGCACGAGTTCGTCGTAAAAGTAATCGAACTTCCCTGCCACCGTCGGCGAGACGCGCTTGTCATAAACCTTGCGGCTGCGATCAATCTCGTCGCGCAAGCGGTCATACAAATCGCCGTTGCGACGGCCTTCGTTCACTTTGGCCGCGTTGTAAAGCTTGATTTCCGAAATCAGCAGCCGTGCAAAGCGACGCGCATCGTTGTGCGCGCGCACTTCGGTTTCGCTCGCGGCGGTGCTGACCGATAGCGAAGGCGCGGCGTAACGCGGCGGTTCGGAAGGCACGTTGAAATTCGGCGTGACATCGGTCGTCGTAACCTTGAGTGAAGGCGTTTCAGCTTGAAACACCGGAGCCGGAGCCGCAGGCGCTGGCGGCGGAACGGCAGGCGCGGGCGTTTCGACTTCGCGTTCTTTCGCGCCCCAGTTCGCCAGCGAAGGCTTGTGCATCGGCGGCGGCGTCGCCGGACGAATCGAAGGCGCGTCAGCTAATGAATTCGCGCCTACGACTTCGGGCGATTCCAAACGGCGCATCCAGGTCGGTGCTTCAAGTGCGTTGGTCGGCGCAGGCGGCACACTCGGCGTCACCGGAACTGCTTCTTCAACAACTGGAACCGGCGGAGCCGCAGCCGAAGTAAGTTCGCGTTCTTTCTCTTCGATGCCCGCGCGCAGCTTTTCAAAAATCGTAAGGTTGCTGGTCTTTTCCTGTTCGGCGGCGACGTCAACCAATTCGGTGGGTGCGTCAACCACAGGCGGCGCTTCCAGCGGAGCCGTTATGGGTTGCGGCGCTTCGCTTACGGCTTCGGCAGGCATCACGACCGGCGCGGTATCGGGCAATTTGGGCGCGGGCACTTCAACCACAGGAGTTTCTGCCGTAACAGGCGGCCTGGTCGCGGCGAACGCGGGATTCGCCGTGAGGTTGAACGAAGGTGTATCGAAAGTCGGAGCAGGCGCAGTTGCCGGTGCCGCAACCGGCGCGGGCGGCGGCTCGACCACTGGTGCGGGCGCTTCAACCAGAGCCGCAACAGGCGCGGTCGGAGCGGGAGCCGTGACGCGCGGCGTGGGGTCGAGGTTGCGGCGCACGGGCAGAAGTTCGATGCCCATGCTCGCTACGTGAATCAGGGTTTCGATGGCTTCGAGTTGAATCGCATCGTCGCCGCCGTCGGCGGAATCGGCGTATAACACCGCCGCCGCTTTGCCACGCACGACTAGCGGTACGGCGACCGCGCCGCGCGGCGTTAAGTCGGCGAAATTACCCAGCACTTTACTGATTTCAGTCGCGGGCGGATTCAACGCTACGGCAGCGGTTTGCGTCGTCAAGGCTTGTGACAACAGGTTGGGCGCTTGCATCGAAACGGTCAGCAAACGTACGGTCTCTTCATTCAACCCGTTTTGAAAACCCGTAGCTTTCCAGCCTACGGCATCGTTGCCCTTGACGACGAAAAAGGCGATGCGCGGCGCGAAACGCGCAGCCGAACGCAACAACGCATTCAAGGTTTCTGATTGCGTACGTTGCGCGTCAATGTCTTCGACCGCAGCCTTGAATGGCGTGAAATCAACCGGTGCAGCGGCAGCAGGCGCGGCGGCTACGGCAGCGACGCTGGCGGCAGCGGTGAGTTGCGCTTGCAACTGAGTGATTTGGGTTTGAGCTTCGCCGTGCGCGGCGTTGGCCTGCGCGAGCTTGCGGTCAAAATCGGCTTCGAGCGTTTGGCGCACGTTGTGCGTAATTTCAGCGCGAACCTTTTCGAGTTCCTGCGCGAGGCGGGCTTCATAAGTCGCTTCGGCCTGCGTCGCTTGATCTTTGATGAGTTGGCCTACGTGTGCGACGAGAGAGGGAGCTTCGTTGGTGGTGTCGGCATTGGTAACATTGGCACGCGCAGCAGCAATCGCCTGTTCGAGGCGATCCCATTCAGCGCGCAAGGTGTCGTTGCGCCGAGTTAGCGCAGCTTGCAAGCGATCAGTTAGTTCTTGTTCCCACGCTTGGTTCGTTTCTTCAGTCACGAGCGTTCCTCCGAAATACATCGGTCAATCCCACCAAATAGAAGGGGGTTGTATGTTAGTCGTCAGTCAAATACTGCCAGGTACAATCAGGGCGCGATTGGATGAGGGGGGATTCTGATGAATGTCGTCGCTTCATCCCAATGGGCTTTATAGCCGACGATTGCACAGCTAGTACAGGAAAAAAGTTTCTGTTTTTCTGGTCTCGAATGACCAACTCATTGCCGATAAAACTTATTGTTGAATGAATTTTGGCTTGCGTTCGAGAACCGAAACCGCCCCGCCCGTCCAGCACCAAAAGCCGCGTGTAAAAATCATCTGCTGAAACCGATTGGATAAAGCGGGCGGATTATCTTTCCGCAAAGAAACCTTGTCAATTAAGCATTTAGCGCGTGTGGCGCAAAGTGAAGCATTAAGCCCAGGTCGTTTAAGGAAGCTGTCCGCGTTCCTGTTGCCGCAACAGTTGCACGGCGCGGTCGTGGTCGCCCGAACTCACCGAGAACTTATGCGAACCGTCGTTTTTGGTTACGTCTACGACGAAGTAGATATAGTCCGTCTGTGCTGGGCTTAACGCAGCATTCAGCGAACGCTTGCCCGGCGAAGCAATCGGGCCGGGCGGCATACCGATTTTTTTATAAGTGTTGTAAGGCGAATCGCGGTCGAGATCGGAACGATAAATTTTGCCGCGATATTTGCCTTCGATCAGCGCGGCGTAAATCACGGTCGGGTCGCAGGCCAACTGAATCCCTTTCTGCAAACGGTTGTGATAAACCGAAGAAATCGTCTCGCGTTCGGCATCCACTTTGGCTTCCTTCTCAATCAATGAAGCGAACGTCACAGCCTGTCGCGTCGTCCAGCCGAATTGCCGCGCCTGGTTTTGCAGCTCCGGCGTGAAGACCTTGCGAAAGCGTTTGACCATCGTTTCGACCAACTGTTCGCGCGTCGTCGTCGAAGTGTATTCATAAGTGTCGGGAAACAGATAACCTTCCAGATCGCGCGCCTGCGGGTCGAGGTCAATGATGAGCGA